>JACPAB010000003.1 GCA_016181045.1 Candidatus Yanofskyibacteriota bacterium
TACCGCCACTTTATCAAACTAAAGCGATTGAGTCAAGAGGCAGAGCGAGGGCGCGGCGGAAGGGGGGTGTGGGGGGAATTCCGCCGCGCCCGAGAAAAAACAGAGGCCAGCCCCGCCGTCCTGCTCGTTCAGAGCAGAGCCAAGCAAAATGCTCTTTTCCTTTTTAGAAGAATTTCTTGGTGGCGCGCGCAAATCAGAAATCGTAAAGAGCATTTTGCTTGGCTGTGAGCGTTAGCGGGCGACGGCGGGGCGGCTTCCATTGGTCAGGAATTTTTGATAAAGTGAGTTCGAGTGCGGTCGTAAATATACTCCAATGTTCGGCATATTTTCTAAAATAACTCGAAAAAACATAATCCGCGAAAAGATCGAACGGAGCGAAGCCGGACTGTATTTTTATTTGGTATTCCCGATTGCTTTTGCTTTTTTACTGACTTTCATCGGCGCCAGGATTTTTAGCTTGTTAGCGCCCAATTCTTACTTAATAGGTCTTGCCGTCGGGCATGTTCACCATTATGTTTACGGCTTCTTTGTTTTGGCTGTTTCAGGGTATCTTGCTCTAATTTTTAATGGCCCTCGAGCAAAGTATCTGATCGCGCTTCTTCATGGTTTTGGATTAGGATTAGCTTTTGACGAATTTGCCTTTTGGATCAAATTGACCGATACTGACCCGGCCCGCTGGAACTATGATGGCTTCTTAATAATTATGGGGCTATTCTTCTTCATTGCTTCAGCTAAAAAGGGGGTTAAAATGCTCAAGGTTTTGTGGCCTTTTGGGTAGGTGTTTTAGGCCCTTTTTTGGCCTTGACTTTTTGGCCCCATTTTGCTATACTTACAACATAACCTGGAGTAAGAAGTGGATGGCTTGATAGGCCGTTTTTTTGTGCCTAAAAGGCCGTTGTTATCTCACTTTTTTCAGGTCCAAAACCATGATTAAAAGAATAATTTTGTTAGGTGTTCTTTTGACAATACTGGCGCTACCCAACAACACTGCTCACGCGAACACATATATGAACGCCGTTTCCAAAGCGGTTGACCATATCGTGGATACGCACAAAGACCCCGCCGATACAAAAAGTGACGTCGTCGCGGAACCCGAAATCAAGCCGGTTGTTCCGGTTAAGGAAACCGGGATCGAGGTCAAGAAAAAGCTCTGGGTAACCGCCACCGCCTACTCGTCCACGAGATGGCAGACGGATGACACTCCTTGTATCACCGCTACAGGATATAACGTCTGCAATAAGACAGAGAATATCATAGCCGTATCGCGAGACCTTGTCCGCTCCCTGGGATACCACAGACAGGTAATGTTGCCGTCACTCTATGGTTCCGAAATCTTCCTCATAGAGGATACGATGAACGCGAGATTCGTAAACCGGATCGACGTCCACCATGGCTCTACCAAAGACGCTAAGGACTTCGGCCTCAAGAGGAATGTCGAGCTCCAAGTCATCTAAAACCAAAACCCCCGCAATGCGGGGGTTTTGGTTTTCTTGTGCGCCCACCAGGGCTCGGACCTGGAACCTTGGGATTAAGAGTCCCCTGCTCTACCAATTGAGCTATGGGCGCATATTCTCAATGTGCCCTCGCCAGGGCTCGAACCCAGAATTTCGCGTCCGAAGCGCGACGTGATATCCATTTCACTACGAGGGCTAACTACAAGTGTTATTATACCAGAAAATTAAGATTTTTCAAATTTTTTTGTATCTCTTTTTCAGTTCCCGAACTATCTTTAAAAGTGTTAAAAACCGAGCTTTTAACACTTTGCATAAAATAATCTCTCAAGACGGTAAGACGCTTCCCCTCTTCTTTCTTAATTAAAGATACCGCTTTGACCAAACCCAATATGGCGGGAAGGTTTTCCGTGCCGGCTCTTAGTCCTCTTTCTTGCCCCCCCACCCAAAACCTGCGGTATCAAGGCGACGCCTTGACGCACATACAAAACACCTATTCCCCTCGGTCCACCTATTTTGGAACCGTTAAAAGTAAGAGGGTCGGCTCCCAAAGTATCCACTTTATATGTTCAAATACCCGGCGGCCTGGCAGGCGTCAACATGGAACAAGACGTGTCTTGTTCCATCAATTTTCAATTTCCGATTTTCAATTTCCAATTTTTTGTTAAATTCTTTAATTATTTTTCCGATTTTGTTTACGGGCTCTATTGTCCCGATTTCGTTATTAGCATACATTACTGAAACCAAAATAGTTTCTGGCCGCAGAGCGTTTTTAAATTCCTCGAGATTGATAAATCCTTCTTTGTTGACTTGAAGATACGTAACGCCAAAACCTTCTTTCTCTAGTTGTTTTATCGGCTCGAGCACCGAAGGATGTTCAATTTTTGTGGTTATAATATGAGGTTTGGAATTTCGATTTTTGAGGTTTTTTTGAAAATTGAAAATTGAAAATTCCTCCCTATTCCTTAAATCGCAAGGTTGTTTGCCTCCGAACCGGAAGAGGTGAATATAATTTCCTCCGGATGCGCGCCCAAAAATCTCGCAACGGTCAGTCGGGCTTTTTTTAGTTCTTCGGCGGAGCGACGGCCGGCATCGTTAAAAGAAGACGGGTTGCCCGTTAATTTCATGGCCCGCGTCACCTCTTTCTGAACTTCCGGCGCTATCGGAGCAGCCGCGGCATTGTCCAGGTAGTAGAATTTCCGATTGCTTTTTGGTTTCACCATAAGGCAAAATACTAATCGGAAATTCACTACCTGGCAAGATAGAAGAGGGACAGCCCCGTAGTGAAATTCGAAAATATCTACTGGCGAAGCCGATTCGAATTTCTACTACGGGGCCAGAGCATCAGAGACAAGAACGCCCCCATCAGGCCTATGTCTCTGACTATGACCTCGCTGAAACCATTGAAGAACATGATGCTTACAAGAAAAAGTATCGATGCGCCGGAAAAAAAGAATACGAAGATATCCGTTATCAAGCTGACTCCCACCAGTATTTCAAACACAGCCGAAACATATACCATGTCCATCGGCCTCAAACCAACACCCTCCCAAATAGCAGTCACGCTCTGAGGCACCCAGGCATTGAACCAATAATCGGGGTGAAAGAATTTATCCATTCCGAACCACAAGAAAACAGCGGCTAAAGACAATCTGAGAGCTAAATTCGAGTATTTAAGGGATTGAAACACGCTAAAAATGGACGATCATGCTACTATTGACAAAACAGAAAGAATGATGTATAATTATAGATATACTATTGATGTCGATCCTTCAGTTGAACAATTACCTCCCAGGAGGTAGTTACAAAAATCTCTTTATTTACATAATACAAAGAGACCAGACCAACTGGCAATGGGATAACGAATCAACGGTAAACTAAAAACCCGCCTCACGGCGGGTTTTTAGTTTTATGCCGTGTGGAGTTTTTCCAAAAATGCGAGGGTCTTCTCGTTGACTATCTTGGCCGCAATGTCCTCTTTGAGACGTTCCGTATCCATGTTTTCTTGGAGCGCGCCTCCCCTCATAAGTATCGACTGAACAACCGTATTCAATTCCTGGTCTATCTCCTCGTGTGAAGCGGCGATATTCTTATCTTTAGCCGTTTTGTGCAGAATTAAAAATATTTTGACCTGTTTTTCGGCTTCCCCTTTCCAGTCCTTCTTCAGGTCTTCCTGGGTCTTGCCGATATGGGCCAGATACAATCCCAGCTCCATTCCGTTGGCATGAAGGTTGTTGTCGAAGTCCTGGACCATCGAATCGAGCTGTTTGGCGACCATGAAATCGGGAGCATCAACGTCAGATGCCTTGATCATACGGTCAAGTATTTCCAGACGGACCCTCTGCTGCTCCTTGATTCTTTTCTCTTGGAGCAGGCCGCCCTTAACACTGCTAACCACATCGGAAATACCGTCGAACTTTCCAAGTGTTTTGGCAAAATCATCATTAAGTTCCGGCAAACTGACCGATTGGACCCTGTTTATTTTTACGTTAAAGTCCAGTTTCTTGCCCGCCATGTCTTTGCGGTAATAGTCCTCCGGAGCGACCAGGGAAAAGGCCTTCTCTTCGTCTTTCTTCATCCCGATAAGATTTTCTTCGAAACCGGGGACAAAATATTTTTCGCCTAAAATCATCGGGTGATTCTTGCTCACTCCCCCGTCGATGGGGCTGCCTCCGGCTTTAACCTCGAAATCAATTTCAACCCTGTCGCCGTTACCGGCCGGGCCGTCCTTTTCCGTATAGTTGGCTCTGGAATTTCTTATCGTATTTAGCGTATCGTCAACCTCTTTCTGTTCAACTGAGACATCCTTTCTGGCGACCTTCAAGCCGCCTATGTCTTTTATCTTTATATCCGGAAAAAGAACCAGCAGTACTTTGTAAACCAATTTCTCGGGGGTATTCTCTTTTACTTCGAGTTCTGAAAAACTCATCATATCCAGATCTTCTTCACGGATCACCTTGGCTAAGCTCTCCCGGACAGCCACATCCAGGGCGGACTCAAGAACGGCGGCCGGATTAAGGTGCTTTTTGAGCCGGTCCTTCGGGACCTTTCCTTTTCTGAAACCGTCTACCCGAAGATCTTGCCCGAGAATATTCTCGGTTCGTTCGACGTAACTTTTAAGGTCGTCTTCGGTAAGTTCGACCGTAAGCTCCTTTTGGAATTGGTCTATTTTCTTAAATTGATGCGTCATACATTCAACTGATTCAGTATGACCCTGAGCCCGTGGATTCGACAAGCTCACCACCCTGAGGCTTTGTCGAATGGGTCGAAGGGTCATTTACTTCTTCCTCTTCTTTAAAGCTCACGACCTCCTTGGGAGACCGGACATCTATCTTCCAGCCGGTAAGCTTGGCTGCTAACCTGACATTCTGGCCACGCTTGCCGATAGCCAGCGAGAACTGGTCATCGGCCACCTCTACGAGAGCGTGCCTTCTTTGTTCGTCCAGTATTTTTACTTCAAAGACCTTCGCGGGGGAGAATGAATTGGCGATGAACTCTTTGGCTTTGCCGCTCCATAAGATAATGTCTATTTTCTCTCCGGAAAGTTCATTGATGACTGTCTGGACCCTGATCCCCTTTTGGCCGACCAAAGAACCGATGGGGTCGACCCCTTCTTCAACCGAAGCAACTGCGATCTTGGTCCTTGAACCGGCCTCCCGGGCAATGGCCTTAACTTCGACGGTCCCGTTGTCGATCTCGGGAACTTCCAGCTTGAACAGGCCCAGCACCAGCTTGGGATGAGAGCGGGAAAGAAGTATTACCGGACCCCTCGGCGTCTCGTCCACTTTTGTTATGACAAATCGGAATCTCTGGCCGATGCGGTAATTGTCTCCGAGCATCTGTTCGGCGGGGATCAGCAGACCGTTGGTTTTGCCCAGATCAACGAAAACCAGCAGCCCTTCTTTTCTTTGGACCACTCCGCTGACGATATCGCCTTCCTTGTCTTTAAATTCGGCAAAGATGGCCTGCCTTTCTGCCTCCCTTAATCGTTGGATTATAACCTGCTTTGCTGTCTGCGCGGCAATGCGGCCAAACTCCGTGTGCGGCTCGAGCTTTTCCACTATCTCGTCTCCGACTTTGGCCTTTTTGCTTTTTTTCTTGGCATCTTCCAAAAGGATGTGTTTTTCGGGGTTGAACTTTATCTTTATCTCACCGGACTCATCCACTTGTTCCTTGTCAACCCTCCTGGTCCTGCCTTCGCCGTCTTCGTGGCGGTCTTCGATGGCTTTTATCGGCAGCTCGCCCGTGATAAAGCCCTCATCGTCAACGCCTTCGACGACATAGTGGACTTGAGTAATTTCAAGCTTACCGGTTTCCTGGTCCAGTTTGGCCCTTACGACCTGGCCTTTCTTGCCATAGTCCCTTTTGTAAGCCGCGGCAATGGCGGCCTCGATCGTCTCCAAGACGCTCGATTCGGAGATACCCTTTTCTTCGGATATCTGTTTTATGGCCGAGGTAAATTGTTTTACATCAAACATATTATTAGGTTAATTTAACAATGAAGCCCGCCACTCAGCGGACTCATCAGGTGAATACATTGTATCAAAAACAGGGTGTATAGTCAAATCGATGTTGTTGTCCACAGAATTTGCTTTACCACCTTCCCAATCGGTGTTAATAAAGCAACAGAGTTCAAATGATATAATTAATTCATGGCAACCCAATCCCAAAACAAAGGGACGGAATTAGAAAAAAAGCTTGTCGATATCCAAGCTAAGAGAGTGGAAGAAGACGCAATGTCTTTGGCCCAAAGAATCGGCTTGCCTTTCTCGGACCTCAAATCCGCCCCGATCGACATCGACGCTTTGACCTTGATAGACGAAGAGACGGCCAGAAAATCGCAAGTGGCGGCTATTATTAAGAATGGTGTTAACTTGACCGTCATCACGCTAAACCCCGAAGACGGCGAAACGGCTAAGACACTTAAAGCTCTGGGAGACAAAGGTTTTAAGGTAAGCATAATCATCGTCTCCTCGGCTACGCTTGAAAAGGTCCTCGCCCGCTACAAAACGGCAAAGGCGCCGGACGTCTTCAAGATAGGAGCCATTGAGATCAAAGAAGAGACGCTCAAAGAATACGAGAGCCAGATAAAAGACCTCGCGGACATTAAAAATAAGGTAACCAGGATCTCCGCCACAGAGATGCTTGAGATCCTTATAGCCGGCGCTCTTCGCTTGGAGGCCTCCGACATACACTTTGAACCCGAGGCGCAGGAGACCCGTCTCCGCTATCGGCTTGACGGCGTATTAAACGACGTCACCGCCATAGACAAGGACTCCTACGCAAGGACTCTGAACCGGATCAAGGTTCTTTCGAAGCTTAAACTGAACATACACAGTTCCCCCCAGGACGGCCGCTTTACCATAAAAGAAACAAGTATCGACATAGAGGTCAGGGTTTCGGTTCTTCCCAGCGAGTTCGGCGAAACCGTTGTCATGCGCTTGCTCGACCCCAGAACCATCAAGGCCAAGCTTGAAGACCTGGGGATGCGCGAAGATCTGCTAAAAACCGTGCAAGAGCAGCTCGAGAAATCGACCGGAGCAATACTCACGACCGGCCCGACCGGTTCAGGAAAGACAACCACTCTCTACGCTTTCATACAACACCTTAACTCTCCCGGAACCAAAATAATCACTATTGAAGACCCGATCGAATATCACATTACGGGCATCTCCCAAACCCAAGTCGATTCTAAAAAGGGCTACACTTTCGCCAATGGCCTGCGAGCCATAGTCAGGCAAGACCCCGATATTATCCTGGTGGGAGAGATCCGGGACCTGGAAACAGCCGACATCGCTCTTCAGGCGGCTCTAACGGGGCACCTGGTGCTTTCCACGATACATACCAACGACGCCGCCGGCACGATCCCCCGCCTGATAGACCTGGGCATTCAACCCCAGATAATCGCCCCGGCCATTAACATGGCCATGGCCCAGCGATTGGTCAGAAAACTTTGCCAAAAATGTAAAATCGAAGACAGGCTCGAACCGGAGATGCTGGAAGAGCTCAAAAAACAGCTTGAGCCGATCCAAAGTAAATATAAACTTCCCAAACTGGACGGCTCGCTCAAGGTTTATTTCCCCGGCAAATGCAAAGAGTGCAACGAAACCGGATATAAAGGCCGGGTCGGAGTGTACGAAGCGTTCATCATTACAAAAGAGATGGAAAGGTTGATATTGAAAACACCGGCCATATCGGACATCCGGGATCTGGCCGTATCGCAGGGAATGATTACGATGCTTCAGGATGCTTACATGAAATTATTGGAAGGTGTGACATCGGTCGAAGAAATAAAAAGAATCCTGGGGTAGTAAAATTCTAAACAAATCCAAGTGACTAAAATCCAAAAAATTAAAAACGTTTATAATTTGGAGTTTTGAATTTAGATATTGTTTAGAAATTAGATATTAGAAATTAGAAATTTCAGTAAAAGGACCTTTATAATCTGTAGGTAAACTCTCGAACTCATAAGAATTCGAGGCAGGATAATTCCGAGGAGTAGGCCAGTCGAAACCGATCTATCCGAACTAGGATAATATCCCGATTGGATCATTTGGTATGTAAATACGCGGACCCAATTACCTACAGATTAGAAAGGTTCTTTCGCCAGAATTCTATCTGGATTGTGGTATATTTTAATTAAAATAATCATGAATGTCAACCCCCAAAAAGACCCTAAATTAACCCCGAAATCTGTTCCCGACGACACCCAGCTGGACCAGGCGTTGAGACCCAAAACCTTTCAGGAATATGTCGGTCAGGAAAAAGTGAAGGACAACCTCCGGGTCATTATCGGTGCGGCCAAAAAGAGGGGCGAACCCATGGAACACGTGCTTTTGCACGGCCCTTCCGGGCTTGGCAAGACCACGCTCGCCTACCTTATCGCCAAAGAACTTGGGACCAATATCAGGATCACCTCCGGTACGGCATTAGAGAAGGCCGGAGACGTCGGATCTATTTTAAGCAGTTTAAGCGACGGAGATGTTTTGTTCATAGACGAGGTCCATCGCTTGAACAAGATGATCGAAGAGGTAATCTACCCGGCCATGGAGAACTTCAAGCTGGATATAGTCATAGGCAAAGGCAACTCGGCCAGAACACTTCAGATAGACCTGCCCCGCTTTACCCTGATAGCCGCCACCACGAAGATCTCCCTCCTTTCGGCGCCTTTCCGTTCAAGATTCGGAGTGAACTTCCGGCTCGATTTCTATAAAGACACCGACATAGAAAGGATCATTGGCCGTTCGGCTGAACTGCTGGGAGTCGATATAGACAAGGACGCGATCAGAACCATCGCCATCTCGTCCAGATTTACGCCCAGAGTGGCAAACAGATTGTTGAAAAGGGTCAGGGACTACGCCCAGATCAAAGAAGCGGGCATAATAAGCTCGCCACTGGCCAAAGAAAGCTTGAAGATGCTGGAGGTGGACGAAAAAGGTCTCGAAGAAACCGACAGGAAGATACTTCTTACCATCGCAGAGAAATTCGGCGGCGGACCGGTGGGCTTGAAGTCCATAGCCGCCGCGATCTCCGAGGAGGAAGCCACGATAGAGGACGTTTACGAGCCCTATCTGATGCAGCTGGGATTCCTCGCAAGAACTCCGAAAGGAAGAGTGGTCACCTCGAGAGGGTTCGAGCATCTGGGGCTAAAAAAGAAGGGCACACTAATCTAGATCCTCAGAACCGCAACTTTTTTAAATTATTCTCGCACACCTTACATCCGCACCCAATCTCGTCAACCTTCTTACGACCCCCTATTGGTTTAAGGATATGGTCAACAATAATAGTCCATATTTTGAACTTGGATTTTACATCACTTTCAGATAAAAAGTTACCCACTAATTTCCACAATGGTTTATCCCACCTTGTTAAATCCTTGAGAAGTCGCTTATCGCTAACCCACCATTGTCCATTAAGCTGGTAGTGTCGTTTCAATAAAGTTGGTAAGCCCATATTCATGTTCAAAAGTGAAGACAACGGGTCTTTGGTTATATTTCTTTCAGCTTTATTATTAGCGTGGAAAAACTCAAACTGAATATCATCTTTATTTTTTACTTTCGGAGGTTCAGTATTTTTCAGCTTTTTCTTCAGCTTAAACAGGAGCCCCTTTTTATCAAACAAGATTTTTGACTCTACTAAAAAAGGCATTCTCTTAGACGATACTTGTTCTTCGCTCTGCTTAATTAGTTGTTTATAAGAAAGAAAACTAATATCAAGTTTCACGCCACCTATTATGGGATGATTAAGGTTTGAACAATTATCTCTATCGGTCACAACAACCACGTCAAGGTCGCTATCGTCAGTAATCTCGTTTCTAGCAGCTGAACCGAAAATAAATGCTCCTTGATAATCGCTATGCTTTTTTAGCTTTTTTAATACTTGTATCGCTGATTTAAAACGAGTTGATGTTGTTGTCATTCTTTACATTTAATCATTTTCTTAAGGTGACTTTAAGGTGAGTTGTGCACACGCGTTTAGTTCAAACTTGTGTTATGCTTAATTTGTGCCCAAAGTTGTTCGTATAAGCAGGCCGGACTTAAAGAAGCTCTATCTGAAAGAGTTTCGTGGGTCTTACGAAATAGCAAAGATACTAAATTGTAGTCCTTCTTTAATTAGAAAAAGGTTGGAAGAATTCGGAATAAAATCCCGGACAGTACAAGAAGCAAAAGCACTAACAAGGCCTCGCTATCCCAGAACTGATTTCTCGGGAGACTTAATAGAAAAAGCTTATCTAATTGGCTTTCGCCTCGGAGATCTGTATGCGGTCAAGACTCATCCTAACAGTCCCACAATAAGGGTCGGGACTAATTCTACAAAAGAGGACCAATTGCTGTTAGTTGAGGGCCTATTCTCAAAATATGGCCACGTAAAAAGAAATGGTCGAGATAAGAATGGTGCTATTCACGTTAGGGCATTCGTAAACAACTCTTTTAATTTTCTGGTGCCAAAAGAGGACAAGATCGATAGTTGGATATTAAAAAACAAGGATTACTTTATCGCATTTCTCGCTGGCTATGCAGACGCTGAAGGAACTTTTTGTATCTGTGGCGGGGATGGCGTATTCAGTATTAAATCTCAAGATAAGAATACACTTTTTAGTATTTGGAAAACCTTAAATCGACTGGGTATACTTTGTAAAAAACCCTCTCTCTTCCGGGTTGCCGGATTCATAGATTACCGTGGAATTAAAAATAATAAAGATGCCTATATTTTTACAATATACAGGAAAGATTCTCTTCTAAAACTAATTGACCTTCTTAAACCATATTTGAAACATGGAAAAAGGATTAAAGACATGTTATTAGTAGAACAAAATATAAATAACAGAAACATAAAATATAACTTTAAAAAAGATAATCGCTGGCTTAAAACATACAAAACATGAGTGGGCACAATAAATGGCAGCAAATTCGGCACAAAAAGTCCCTGACCGACAAGAAAAAGGGTCAGATATTTTCCAAGCTCGCACGGCTTATTACTTTGGCCGCCAAAAAAGGAACCGACCCAAAAGCAAATCCAACACTGGCCCAGATAATAGACCAGGCCCGGGCGGCCAATATGCCGGGAGACAATATCGAAAGGGCCATCAAGAGGGTTTCCGACAAGGACCAGGCCCAGCTGGAAGAGTTGGTTATAGAAGCGCTTGGACCAGGAGGAGTGGCTCTGAAGATACGGGCCATAACCGACAACCGGAATCGAACCATGGCTGAAATTAAAAAAATGCTGGGCGACCATGAGTCCAAACTGGTCCAGCCCGGAAGCTTGTCTTGGATGTTCAACCAGAAAGTTTCCGTTGATCCCTCGACACAAGAGAAGGTAAGCAAACTTTTCGAGGCCCTGGATGACCAAGATGAAGTTGAAGACGTGAGCTCGAATTTAAACGAAGAACAATGATAATCTTAGGAATAGACCCGGGCACTACAAGGATCGGATTCGGGGTTATAGAATCAGCCAAAAACCACCTTACGGTTCTGGATTATGGGATTATTAGCACGCCGGGAAAAGACAGGTCTTTGGATTACAAACTAATATCCGAAGGCCTCTCTAAACTCATAGCCGCATACAAACCCGAAAGAGCCGGAGTGGAAAAACTGTTCTTTTCCAAAAACCTGAAGACAGTGATGTCTGTTTCGGAAGCAAGAGGAGTTATAATGCTGACCCTGGCCAATCACGGCATACCTATAATGGAGCCCGCCCCCCAACAGGTCAAACAGGCCGTGTCTGCCTACGGGAGCGCGGGCAAAGCGCAGGTTGAAAGAATGGTCAGGCTTATCTTGAAAATACAGGGCACTATAAAACCGGATGACGCAGCTGATGCTTTAGCTATTGCAATTTGTGCAGCAAATAATAATATTTACTAATTAATAAGCCGTCTCATTAATTTTCGTCCCCTTGGCCATGGGCAATCGGGAAAATTTAAAGGGATTATTTTAGAAGTCGTATGTTCACTGAATACGATTACGCAGTCGACGGAGAAGAGGAGTTAGAGGACAAGACAGACGAAGAGAAAGATGAAGAGGATGAGAATGATGAGGAAGACGATGAGGAGGATGACGAAGAGAACGAAGAACAGCTCGATGATAAAAAAGACAAGGAAGAGGCCTGGTAGAAAAACAGCCCCGATTATCGGGGCTGTTTAGTTTTGTTAGGGGTTGGTAGATTTTTGGTTCACTATTTTTTGGACTTCTCTAACTACTTGAAATTGCGGTTTTGCGGCATCAATCACATAGTCAGCGTATTTCTTTTGAGCTATGCCATGTTTTAGAAATTCTGGAATAGCAACTTTAGTATCATAGTCAGTCCTATGGACTGATCCGAACCTAATAGCTCGGCGTTTAAGCATCAGCTTGGGGTGAATTTCCAGATAAATTTTAACGTCAAGCATATCTCGCACTTTTTTGTCTTTAAAAAGCATAAAGCCCTCAATAAGAACAATTGGCCTCGGTTTTAGAATTATCGGCTTTGGCTTAGCTCCCGCTTTCTTTGGAAACGACTTTGTATGAACTTCTTTGCCGTTTTGTAATGTTTTCAAATGTTTTAGCAAAACACTAAATTTAAGATTAGACGACTTTTCCCAGTTTCGGAAGCCATGTTTTAAGGGAAAAGTTCGAGGATGCTTGAAATAGTTATCTAACTTTATGTGTTCGTGGTTTTTATCAGATAACTTCAGTTTTTGCAAAGAGTTGTCTTGCCAGAACCGGATGGACCAACAATTCCAATAAAAAGAGTTTTCATAGAGTCAAAATATCACTAACCTACCCTCACAAACTTCTTAGGGCCGATCTGGACTACATCACCTTCTTTCGGCACAAAACCCCACTCCTTTTTCACTTCTCCGTTAACCTTCACCGCGCCTTGGTCAATCAATATTTTTGCGGAACTGGAACTTCCTTGCGTTACCAGTCCGACAAGTTCAACCAGTTTTGCCGTTTTAATTTCTTCCATTTCGCTGGGCAACTCCCCTTTGGAGAATACTCTATCCCACTCTTCTCTGGCTTTGGTTGCTTCCTTATCGCCGTGATACATCTTCACCAACTCAAAGGCGAGTTCTTTTTTAAACTCATAGGGACTGCTTCCTTTTTTTTCTTCTATCCACTGCTGCGGCTTTTCTGTGCACAGTTCAAAGACCGTCACTATCATCCCGTCCGGTATGGTTTTCATTGTCTTGCCGAACATGTCTTGGGGCGAATCACCTAAAGATATAATCCCGCCTTCGGTCTTGCTCATCTTTTTTCCTGATTCCGCGTCAACCAAGAGTTGTGTCGCAAAAACAAGCTTGTCTTTATTAATTAGTTTTTCCTCTAACTTTCTACCCATGAGCATGTTAAATGTCTGGTCGTTTCCCCCGACCTCTCCATCTATTTCCATAGCCACCGAATCGTAACCCTGCATCAAGGGATACAAAAATTCATTAACGCCGATGGGCTCTTCATTTTTTACCCTTTCCTGGAACATGTCTCTTTTTTCCATCTGTTGGACCGTCACATGACTTGCCAATTTAACTACATCTCCAAAAGACATCTTTGATAACCATGAACTGTTATATTTAACATCAAAAGAGCCCTTGGGAAGAATTTTATAGACCTGTCCCAGATAATTTTTCATGTTATTTTTTACCTCCTTTTCAGTAAGTGGTTTCCGTGTTGTGTCTTTTCCTGTCGGGTCTCCTATTCGCGCGGTAAAATCGCCAATCACAAGAACTGGCTTATGCCCCAGCTCCAGCAACTGCTTAAGAAAAAGTAGTGGGATTGTGTGTCCAAGGTGAAGGTCCGTCCCAGTTGGATCTATGCCTAGATATACTCTTAACCTTTTACCCTCTTTTAGTTTTTTTACCGCTTCTTCGCGGGATGGAAAAATTGCTTCAATGCGCCGAGTTAAAGTATCTTCTATTTTTTTATCTTCTGTATTTACTTTAGTTCCGAACATATTCTTAAATAATATCTTTAATCGATTCCCTTGTAAATAATGACTTTTTGTGGCAGAATCAAGCCAGACAATGAAGCACTCCTGGAGGGGAAAGGTGAAAACAAAACACCTCATTAGGGCATTAGGCATGCTTTTTTTGTGGCTGTTCGTTATCGGCACAATAATCTTTTTATCACTTTTCCTTTACATCCAAAGAACCCTCCCCGACCCGGAAACCATAGCCAATAGGCGAGTTGGAGAATCGACAAAAATATACGACCGAACGGGAGAGATACTCCTTTACGACATCCACGGAGAGGAAAAGAGGACGGTAATACCCTGGGACGATATCCCCGAATCGGTAAAGAAGGCCACCTTGGCAACCGAAGACAGCAACTTCTATAACCACAAAGGGTTGGACATCCGGGGCATCGTGAGGGCATTTTTTACAAACTTAAAGAATTTTAAGATATCACAAGGCGGTTCAACAATAACCCAGCAGCTTGTAAAAAAGGCGCTGTTGGGCGACGAGAGAACAATTACCAGAAAGATAAAAGACCTTACTTATTCCATAGAAATAGAAAGAAGGTTTTCAAAAGACCAAATACTGTGGATGTATTTGAACCAGATACCCTACGGCTCCAACATTTACGGCGTAGAGGAGGCCAGTAAAACATTCTTCGGCAAGCCGGCGTCAGGCCTGACCAACGCGGAAGCCGCGACTCTTGCCGCTTTGATCCGGGCTCCGTCTTATTACTCTCCTTACGGCAACCATGTCCCCGAGCTTCTGGCTCGCAAGGACTTCGTTCTTAAAAGGATGGCTGACCTGGGTTTTATAACCGCGGAAGAATATGCCGCCGCAAAAGAACAGGGGCTTAGTTTTAAAAAGAGTGCTGAAAAGATCGTCGCTCCTCACTTTGTCGTAATTGTCAAAGAATACTTGAGCTCCAAATATGGAGAAAACGTCGCGGAAAGCGGCGGATTCAAAGTTATCACCACCCTGGACGCAGACCTGCAACTATTGGCCGAAGAGACCGTCGAAAAGTACGCCAAGGTAAACAAAGAAAAATATAAGGCCTCAAACGCCGCCTTGGTTTCGATAGACCCTAAAACCGGCGACCTGTTGGCTCTGGTCGGTTCGGCTGATTATTTCGACATCGAGAATGAGGGCAACTTCAATGTCGCCACCGCGAAACGTCAGCCGGGTTCGGCTTTCAAACCGTTCGCCTACGCCACGGCCCTCCAGAAGGGCTACACCGACTTTACGGTCCTGTTCGACCTGAAAACGGAGTTCAACTACAACTGCTCTCCCGACGCTCTTCAGGAAAAAGACCAGTTCGGCATTGATTGCTACCACCCCCAGAACTACGACGGCCTCTACCGCGGCCCCGTCACTCTAAGACAGGCGCTCGCGCAGTCGCTTAACCTGCCCTCCGTTAAAACCCTCTACTTGGCCGGTGTGGCCGATACGATAGACCTGGCCGAGAGCATGGGTATCACCACTCTGGGCGACCGCGAGCGCTTCGGTTTGTCGCTGGTTTTGGGCGGCGCGGAAGTTAAGTTAGCGGACATTACCTCCGCTTACGGCGTCTTTGCCGCGGACGGAATGAGAAGCCCTTGGTCGTTCATCCAAAGAATAGAGTCCTCCAACGGTGCGGTTCTTGAAGAAAAGGAAAATGAACCCGAAAGAGTTCTCGACGCCCAGAAAGCCAGAATGATAAACAACATACTCTCGGACAACAGTGCCCGAGCTCCTGTCTTCGGATATTCAAGCTCTCTTTATCTGGCCGGACGCGATGTCGCGGCTAAAACCGGAACAACCCAGGAGAACAGAGACGCCTGGGTCATAGGATACTCGCCTAATCTTGTAACCGGAGTTTGGACGGGAAACAATAGGCAAGAGTCCATGACCCGGCAGGGAGCAGGTATCAGCGCCGCGGGACCCATGTGGCATGAGTTCATGGCTAAGGCCCTCGAGTCGTACCCCAACGAGAAGTTCGTCAGCCCGGCTCCTCTTTCCGGAAACAAGATAATGCTTGACGGGAATTATATCTACACAAAAGATATAACGTTACCCTTGGAATACCATTCTATCCTTTACTTCGTGAACCGGAACGACCCAAGGGGCCCCTTCCCGGAAGATCCTTCCAAAGACCTCCAGTTCAACAATTGGGAATGGCCGGTACAAAATATTTTCGCTTCTCCTATCGAATAATTATCTGGTCGAAGTTTAAATTTTCTTCCTTCAAGACCGTCGTTAGGTCTCTGATCCTCAAAATAAGTTCGTTGGCGACTGTTTTGTTCGACGTCTGGATTGTGACTTTGTTATTCAAAAAATCCACCTTAAACCCCGAGTTCCTTCCTTCTGGAAAGTATCCGGCCAAAAACCGGGCAAAAGCCCGGTTTAGTTTGTCGCTTGCCTCGTTATTCTTGGCAAAACCTTTTACTTTCTTTTCAATTGCCCCGCCGATACCTCGAAACATATTATTTTCTTAATGGCATTATAAGATAAACCAGGTCCTTTCTGTTGTTGCTCGGCCTTAGCACCAAAGGACTGCCTTGTCCCGTGTACTCCAATACAACTTCCTCGGTATCCATGATCTTGAGGCCATCTAAAATATAGTGGTAGTTCAGCGAGATCTCAAAAGGTTGATTCTTTAGGGTTGATACTATCCCGGTTTCTATTTCTCCTTTATCCGAGTTTTTTGCGGTAATACTTGTTTTACTCTCGGCACATTGTATCTTTACATCCGATATGTTGGACGAGAACAGTCCCGCCAGACGGATATTCTTTTCCAGTTCATTTTTGTTGATTAAAACTTTCGATACGAATCTGTCGGGGATAACTTTTCTATAGTCAGGGTAGGCGCCGTCAACCAGACGGGAGACCATTTCAAAGTCGTCATTTGAGAACGATATCTGATTATCGCCCAAGTTCACGATAACGTCCCCGTCCAGCTCGCCCGCTATCCTGGCAAGCTCAAGAACCGTATTCCTCGGAATAATAAAGGATTGTTTGGCCGCGTTTTTAAAATCAAACTGTTTCTCGGTTAAGCGAAAGCTGTCGGTTGAAGCAAATACTACCCTGTCATTGTCGAAACTGACGAATATACCCGCCAACTCCGGTCTGGCCTCCGACAAAGCCACGGACTCGATAACGGACATTAAAGAATTCTTAAGGGCCTTTACCGGAATCGCGGCTAAGGGTTTGCTTTTTATTTTAGGTATGATCGGGAAGTCCTTAGCGTCAAAACCAAGTATTTGGGTTTTATAATGCTCGGAGTTTATACTCAAAACATTATTTTTTACGGTCAGGGTTATTTTTTCGTCGCTTATATTCCCGGTAAAGTCAGAAATTATCCTTGCCGGAACCGCAACTTGGCCGACTTCCTCTATTTTAGCGCCAATTATGTAATTTATTCCTATTTCAAGATTTGTTGCGGATAATCTTAGGCGGCCATTCTCTGTTTTAAAAAGAATGTTGCTCAAAATAGGAAGTGTCGTATTTTTGGCCACAACCTTTTCCACTACTCCAAGGGCTTTTTTGAAATTTTTTTGGTTGACGACTATTTTCATATAAGAATATGACTACATACACCTATTTCGCTCGGTTGAACTGAAAATAAATTTTCAATCACCCTCGCTAATAGTTGTAATGTATTATTTAAAGTAATTTTATCATTATTAAGAAGGAATTTTTGTGGAAATCTTTTTCAACCGCTTGTTTAATCCAGTTGTAGTTATGTTTTTACAAATATTATTTATCCCCAGCACTTGTTTATAAATTACTTATTATCGGCTCATAAAAATTCGTAAACTCGGATATTAAAAAGTAATAACAAATTTATCAACAAATTAACAACTACTTCTCAAAAGAATTATAAACACGTTCTTTGATCAGAACCAGTTCTTGTTTTAAATTTTCATCCATCGATGTTTCGCCCCTGATCTTTTCGCAGGCATGAATGACCGTTGAATGGTCCCTTCCTCCCAATTTCTGGCCGATCTCCGGGAAAGACAATTTTGTTTCTTCTCTGAGCAGGAACATTGCCACCTGTCTTGGTTTGACCACCTCCTTCTTGCGGCTCCTTTTTAGGAGGTCGTTTGATGATATGCTGTAAAAATCAGCGACGGACCGGAGTATGACCTGAGGCGAGGTCTTTCGATAGGGCGTATTCAGGTAAGCGTTCAGTATGTTCTTCACCTCTTTTAAGTCAGGGACTTTATTATATATTTGGCTGAAAGCAACTACTCTGTTTAGGGCGCCCTCTAACTCTCTGACGTTCTTTTGAATGTGCGTGGCTACATATGAAAGGATGTCCTCTTCCAAAGAAGCGCCTTTTTCCGAAACCTTCATCTTTAAAATGGCTAATCTGGTCTCAAAGTCCGGGATGCCGACATCGGCTATCATACCGCCTTGGAACCTGGACTTGAGGCGCTCTTCCAGCGCCGGAATGGCCTGCGGCGGCCTGTCGGACGATAGTAATATTTGTTTGTTCTTACCGTAAAGTTCGTTGAATGTTGAAAATACTATATCCTGTGTCTTGACCTTACCGGCAATGAACTGAACGTCGTCGATCATCAGAAGATCCAATTTTGAATACCTGTTTTTGAGATCCTCAATTGTTTTATTCCCTATGGACTCAACAATATCGGCCGTAAGACGCTCGGCAGAAATATAAAGGACTTTTTTGTCTTTATTTTCGTTCGACACTTTGTTTCCGATCGCCTGAAGAAGATGCGTCTTGCCCAAACCGACCCCGCCATACAAAAACAGAGGATTATAGAGTTTCCCAAGCTCTCTGGTTACCCTTAAAGCAGCTGCATGAGCCAGTTCGTTGTTAGAGCCGACAACAAACGACTCGAAAGTGTATTTTTTATTCAGATTAGTTTGCTTGTCTACATCGGCATCCTGCGCAGCATCTGATTTTTCTTCGATTTCGTTATCCATGATGATCTTTGAGAAGTCCTGTTTAAGGAGCTCTATTTTGGGTCGTCCGATGGCGTATCTGATCTCCCGTATTTCAGGAGTGAGGGTTCTTATCGAGTCCAGTATCTTTCTGTTGAACTTGTTTTCTAGCCACTCTTTAATGAAACCGTTCGGAACGCTAACCAAAACACAATTCTTGTCGCGTGAGAGAATGGAAGTGTTCTTGAACCAGGTGGTGAAATTGGCTCTCGATAAAGATAATTCCATTTCTCCCAAAACCGCTTTCCAGAGTTCTTCGTTGGTCATGAAACAAGTTTAAACAAAAACTTCAAGCTATCCAAAACAAAAACGTGCACACACTGTGTATAACAGGTGGAGAACTGTTGACAATATTGACAAGCAACGAAAAGTGATTGAAAAAATAAAATTTCCTGCGCTTGATTAAAATTGCCTCAGAAGATATAATAATTAATATGCAATCAAAAGCCCTGACATATAGGCCAAAAAGAAAGAAAAGAAAGTCCACCCACGGATTCCTCACTCGGATGAGAACTAAATCCGGCCGAAAAATCCTGGCCAGGAGACGGAACAAGGGCAGAAAACGGCTAACCGTTTAATTTTCAATTTTCAGTTTCCAATTTTCATTGAATGTTTCAATGTATTAATTTTCAATTGAAGAATTGAATCATTGTAAATTTATTGGGAATTGATAATTGTAAATTGGAAATTTTTTAGTTATGGCTCTCAACAAAAAAAACCGGCTCAAAAAGAAGAAGGATTTCGAGGGGGTCTTTAAACAGGGAAAAGCCGTAAAAGGCAATTTTTTATTTGTCAAATACAGGAAAAACGGTTCGGGCTATCCCAGGATCGCTTTTATAGTATCGTCCAAAGTTTCTCGAAAGGCCGTTGTCAGGAACAGGATCAGGAGAATATTGTCGGATATTTCCAGAACCAGGTTGAAGGAACTTGGCCCTGTGGACATAATATTGATAGCGGATAAAAAGATCATAGAAGCCCCAAGAGAAAAAATAGAACAGGACCTGGAATCGATTTTCAGAAAACTTAAATGACCCTTCGACCCATTCGACAAAGCCTCAGGGTGGTGAGCTTGTCGAATCCACAGGCTCAGGGTCATACTGAACCAATTGAACGTATGAAAAATGTAGCCATTAAACTTATTAATATCTACAAAAGCGGTTCCGCCAGGTTTTGGCTCGGCGGTCCTTTTGTGCTCTATTCTAACTGCAAATACCATCCGACCTGCTCTGAATATACAATTCAAGCGATCGAAAAACACGGACTGTTCAAGGGGTTCGGAAAAGGAGTATTGCGGGTCTTGCGATGTAATCCCCTCTCCCGCGGAGGGATAGATCTGCCATGATTAGTATTTTTAACGAAATTTTATTCAGGCCTCTTTTCAACATTACCGTATTTTTATACGACATTCTGCCTTGGAATGATTTCGGTCTGGCAATCATAGTCCTGACCGTTATAATCAAATTTATCTTCCTGCCTTTGACCACAAAGTCGATAAGGTCTCAAAAAAAACTCAGCCAGCTTAATCCTCAAATCCAGCAGATCAAAGAAAAGTACAAGAACAATCCAAAGGCGCAGTCAGAGGCGACCCTTGCCTTATACCGGGAAAACGGCATCAACCCGTTGTCCGGTTGTCTTCCTCTGCTGATACAGATTCCCATTCTCATCGGTCTTTACCAGGCATTTATAGTCGGTCTTAAACCGGAAAGCTTGGGTATGTTGTATGGTTTTGTTAAAAATCCCGGCGCCATAAACCAGACATCTTTTTGGTTCATAGATATCGGCTCGAAGATGCCTGTTCTGGCTATTCTTGCCGGAGGACTGCAGTTTCTTCAGGCCAAAAAAAGCTCTGCCCAAACCCAAGGGCCCGGCGCTGTTCCGGAGATGAAAGCGCTCAACTCTCAAATGTTGTATTTTTTTCCGATTATGGTAATAGTTATTGGTTGGAACTTGCCGGCCGGCCTGCTCTTATACTGGCTGACGACAACCGCGTTTTCCATCGTTGAACAGACATATGCGCAAAGGTCATGACCAATTTTACCGAACAGAACGGGGACAGGATCAAGGAAGCCGTCAAAAAGATGGCGGGCTTTATGGACACGGAGTGTCAGGTAGAGCTTCGGGAAGAGCTGGGCCAGGATGGCAGGGTTAGTTTGGTTATTTCCATGTACACTCCCGACAACGCCAGATTTTTGATAGGAAAGAACGGACAGAATCTGAAGGCCCTCGAACACTTGGTAAGGTCAATGTTCATGAAACCTGCCCGACTACCTGACGGCACTCAGGCGGGCGGGGACAGTAAAGAAGTTGCCGGCATCTCTGTTGATGTGAATGACTATAAACGCGCAAGGACCTCGTACATAGTGGATATGGCCAAACAGGCCGTCCAGCGTGTAAGGAATACCCAGAAGGCCGAGGTTCTCCTTCCTATGTCTGCCTATGAAAGAAGGGTTGTCCACATGGAGCTGGCAGCTTGCCCTGACATTGCCACCGAAAGCGCTGGAGATGAACCCCATAGACGGATAGTAATCAAGCCCTATCCATAAAAAATTGAGGTTGCAACCTCAATTTTTTAATTTACAATTATCAATTTTTCAATTTTCATTGAATGTATCAATTGATCAATTGTATCATTGGAGAATTTATTGAAAATTGATGCTTGAAAATTGAAAATTAATCCACTGCAATTTTTAAGGCATAGAGTTTGCCGTCTGTTTCGTTGAGTATTATCAGAAAATTCTCGGTGCCGGTAAGCATCAGCTGTTTGGCGGATATATTTTTTGCCGGAGAGAACAGAAGCTCCTTTGTGCCATCCATATTTATTTTATAGATATCCTCGCCCCCCTGGCCGGACCGTCCGACGGCGCAGAAGATGTAGTCGCTGTTTATGCCCCAAGCGCATTTATAAGCGGGAGTAGAGATGTCCAGGGCCTTAACCGACGAAGACAAGGCGTCCCCGCCCGCCTGAGTGTCGTCAGGCAGTCGGGCGGGTTTTATGAAAAGCATCGGGCGGCCGCTTTCTCTTGTTGAATAAAGAATCTTTACGCCGCCGGAAGACCAAAGAACATCCACTTTCCCGGGTTCATCGACGAACTTAGTTAAATTCCCGGTCAGGGAGAGAAGATAAACACTATCCCTGCCATCCACCGAGGCCTTAAAAGATATGTATTCTTCCGATGGCCAGGAGAGCTTTATGTCCGCAAGGCGGGTATCGATGACCTTTCTCGGAGAACTGCCGTCGGGCGAGGAAACATAGATAGCGCCGTCAAGGCCCAGGGACCGAAGATACGCTATGTGCGAACCGTCCGGTGAGAACGCTAATGACCTTATGGTTTTTCCAAGGCCCACAACCTTGTTTGTTTGGTAATTGTAATATCTGAAATCCTTGCCGTTGTTCGTGTCAAAAACACTCACCACCTCTTTTTTATTTGGGGACCAGAGCGTCTCGACAAGATTCGGAAGCGGTTTATCGGAGACGATCCTCTCGTTCATCCCGTACGAAACAGAAGCGCGCTGCGGGCCCTCGCGGTTTCGTTCGGGATTCATATCTCTCGGACCGGCCTCGAATACCCGGCCGTTGCTTTTGTCGTAATACAGGACGGAGGATTTTTCTTTTGAAAGAGTCGGAGATAAAACCGCTCTCTTGCTTAAGGCAGACAGGTTTCCCGAAGAATTTTCGAGATCACTCGGCTGGCTTTCGTCGAATTTTTCCAGGAAGCCACCCCCGATATTAGCCGATTGCCTTGTGAAATCCTTTTGGCTTATCAAATATCCCGCTAAAAAAGCGGCCAACGACAAGGACAGAACAATTAGTACTATTAGAAATTTATTATTCATTTATGTTTTCTTCTTCCGGCTGTTTCTTTGCCTGTATGCTCATTCCTCGATACATCCAGATAAGGGCCAATGTTCGGAAAGGAATGAATTCCAGCACCGAAGCCAGGATGGGGAAATTCTCCGCTACGAATCCGAGAGCAAACCGCTTCCACTGTTTGCGCGCGTTCTTGGACATGCCGACCCCTATAAGTATGGCCACGTCTACCAGAAGTCCCAATGGTATGGCGATTATCGCTCCGACCCCAGTATAGACCGTTAATATTTCAATTATATCAACAAAAAGGGCAAAGAGTATCAGGATATAAGACCCGACACCCATTTTGTATGGCTCTGGCCGGCTTAATTCTTCCGGTTCTCGGCTTTCTATATTCCTCTGTGCTTCAAGTTCGTTGAAAACATCATTTTCATCTGCCATATTCTAATTCCTAATTTCCTAATACCTAACTCCTAAGCTTTGCCCACTCTTCTTTGGCTTTCTCTATTTCCAAAAGTTGCTTCGGGTCGGAGGTAATTATCTGGTCTTCGGCGTAAGAGGCCACTACCCTGATACCGATATGGTTCTGGCCCAGGAAGAACAAACCGAAACCGACCCTTGCCTCAAGAAGATAATATTTTTCCGCATCGGTCAGGTTGAATGTTTGCTGGACTATGTCTATCGTCGAGGGGGACTGCTTCATCAGGACTTGAATGGATGAGTTGGCAAGGACGCTTTTGCCCGCTTCGCTGGCGAGAAATACCGACACATCCTGTGAAATGGTTGTAAGTCCGGCGTAATATTTTCTGGCCCGGCGGGCAATGTTGGCGATAAAATCGGCGCCGATGGGATATTTCATAAGCCACCAGGCCTCATCGATCATTAGGAGCCGTTTTTTCAAAGTTCTGCGCATGGCGGTCCAGATATGATTGAGAACCAGATACATAGCGATAGGCCTTAACTCTTCTTCCATGTCCCTGATACTGAAAACAACCATTTGGTTATCCAACGCCACGTTGGTCGGCCTGTTCAAAAATCCGGCGAATGTTCCCTGGGTGTATTTGCGGAGCCGGATAGCCATTGATTCGGCGCCGGTAAGGCCTTCTAATACGTTTTGGAGGTCAGATAGCAACGGGGCGGACGCTTTTGAAAAATCCGATTCAGGAACGATGTCCTTTAGGGCATATGTTTGAATTAGGGCCTCGTCTAATATAGACACCTCCTCCGGAGTTAACTCACCCAAGATAAGCCGGAGCAGTCCGGTTAAGCTCAATATGTGCGACTTGAATACGTCCGCCGGTGATTCGTCTGGTTTGGGCACGGGGAGATCGAAGGGGTTAATGTGCTGGTCGGAGTTTATCGATATCTTAACAGAGGTCCCCCCGATGGTGTCAGAAAGGTATTTGTATTCGTTCTCGGGGTCAATGATAAGAACCTGGGTGCCGAAAATTAAACTTCTCAATATTTCCAGTTTTACGGTATAACTTTTTCCTCCTCCGGATTTGCCAAACACGACTGCGTTGGCATTCTCCAAGTTGAACCGGTCGAACAAGACGAGGGAGTTATTGTGGGTGTTAATGCCGTAGAGGATCCCGGAATTTGATGTCAGGTCGAAGGATACAAAAGGAAATATCGAAGAAAGCGGCTCGGTGTTCAAGGACGTGTGGACGTTGAGCTTGTCCTCATTTAGGGGAAGCGTTGAAGTGAATCCCTCGCCCATTCTGAAAATGGCCGATTTGGGGAAAACAAGCTGGTATTCCAGAAGCCCTCTGACCTTATTTTCCGTCTCATCAAGTTCTTTCAAACTATTCTCGTAATAAGTGATGTAAACCCCCAGTTCAAAGAACTTGTCGGTCCCCTGTTGGAGCTTGTCCCGGAGCAGTTCGATATCCTGCATCGCCGTCTCAAGCATCGGATCCCGGACCTTGCCTTTGGAGGCCTCTTCCATGGTTTGGGACTGGAGCCGGGCCAGCTGGTCGCGGAGTTGTTTTAAAACAGTAGCGGTATTTTTCGGCAAGATGAATATCGAAATATCCAAAACCCGATCCAGGTTCAGGATCGGAGAGAACCAGTTCGTCTGCAGGTATCTCGGGAACGTCGCCAAAAAGATCGTTCGGGCAAACTTATTACCGACCTGCATGTAGTTTGGTGAGACGCTAAATGCTTCCGGAGCAAGAAGCTCGTCCATTTTCTTGACTGATGCGTCACCCAGTTGTATATCTTGTTTGTTCGCCATATGTCGTTAGTTGTCAGTCGTTGGTTGTAAGTTGATTTTAATGCCGGGATTATACAGACCGTAATAAAGATTCATCAGTTCGGTGCCTTCAAGGAGCCGGGTCTTAAGTCCCAGCCCGACCAAGCCGTCGAATACGAGCTCGACTCTTTGCAGGAGCTGGTTTTTGTATGTTTCGAGCTGTTCGGGTTTTATCTGTTTGATCACACCCGAAGGCTTGAGGATACTTTTTAAACTATCCACCAATCCTGTTTTTGACGGCGTCTCGAATACGTAAAAAGGAACTACAATGTAGAATTTTTTGGACATGATATTGGACAGGTCTGCCAGTTCTTTGATGAACTTCGAATACTCGGCGGCCTGTATTTTTAGCAGCTCGCTTGTCAGCGATTCGGTAGTCGTCTCTATGAGTTTGAGATAGTCCTCGATATCGAGCCGCCTGGAATTCACCACGATTTGCAGGGGGAAATCGGTTGAATTCAGGAATCTCTGGAAATTCTGCAGGATCGCGACCTGCTCCTCCTCCGATCTCAACTCGAAGTTTATCGACGAGACCTCTATTACCGTCCTCAAAGAGCCGTTCTTCAGAATAACGATGTTGTCGACTATGTCTGCTACCTCGACTAATTGTTTTGTGGATTGGTTAGCCATCTACTTGTTCAATATGTTGGTTTGATCTTCTTTCTTAAATATATATTTTTTCGGATTTAGAATGTATGACAGACCATAAGATGCGTAAACCAATAGGGGGACCCCATCTACCCTTACGAATGCCATGGCTAAGAATATCGCGGCAACAGGCAGGGCCAAAGCGATAAACAGAAAACCTTTCGTGAACATGAAAAGAAGAAAAAGTATTGCCGCTCCTCCGGCCACCCATAAAAATTGCATGAGCGTGAACGGCCCGACAATTTTCACTTCCGTCTCGATAAATTGTGGAATTTGAAAGCGCATATAACTTAAGTATATCAAATAAACCGCTAAAAATGGTGCCAGTAGTCAACAGGGTGTCAGATACAGGATACGGGGGTTGCAATACCGTTAGCCTTTTGATATATTTAACTTATGAAAACTATTTCTATTCCAAAAACTATGGCAAAAGAAGAGTTGCTTCTCCTGACTCGCAAAGAATACGACCAGCTTTTGGATACTATAAGGAAAATAGAAAAAAAAGCAGAACTAGACCCCGACTTACAAGAAGCAATCAAAGAAATTAAAAAGGGCAAACTTATAGGGCCGTTTACTTCTATTAAAGAATTGCGATTGTCTCTGGCAAAATGAAAATATTTTATACTCCTAAATTCAAGAGGAGTTTTGATAATTTCCCAAAACATATTAGAGACACGTTCTATAAACAGACAACTCACTTACTAAAAAACATAAGGCACCCATCTCTTAAAGCCAAGAAATACAGTGAGAAGTTGGATATTTGGCAGGCAAGGATAGATAAGTCTGTCCGGCTTTACTTTTTGATTGAGAAAGACAGGTACATCTTGCTTGATATTAAAAAACATTCAAAGTAGCTCCACTTTTTTGGTTGATTGTGGGAGCGCCAGTGAACGGCCCGACAATTTTTACCTCGGTCTCGATAAATCCCGTACGAAGCAGAGACACGTTGCGGGTCCTCCGGCTTTGTTCGGGATGAATTGTGGGATTTGAAAACGCCTTTTATTTTTGGTTTCTTAGGTCGACGACATTTCCGGGGCTGACCGGAGGTTCCTGGTTTCTTAGCGGGGGCGGGATATATTGAGGTGGGCCGGATCTTACGGGGGGTCTATATTGTTGGGGCGGCTCTAAAGATTTTTGAGGAGATAACCCTTTTTGCATATTTTTGAGATCCCCTATTACTGAAGCGAATAACTCGTTTACAATTTTACTCTGTATTTGATACGCAACCGCGGAGTCGATTCCCAAATTCTCGGAGATCTTGCCGGCCATCTCGTTTATCGAAATATCGCCAAGAAGGACGTCTCGGATTATTCGGGTCGCCTCTGCTTTCTGGTCTTTGTTCAGGCCGAAGCTTGGGCCCAAATTTTCTTCGATGAACTCTGCGGTCGAAGGATCCATCAAAATGTTCCTGACGGACTCTGGCAGAGCGAGAACTCTGTTTGTATATTCTGTAAAGAAATTCTTGGGCTTGGAACCAAAAAGATCCACGTTGAATGGCGTTGCGTAACTTGAACCTTCTCCCATGCCTTCTTGTTCGTTTAGAATTTCGTCCATATCAATTTACCGTCTGTTATAGTGGTGGCGTCGGCGTGGTTGGAGGAATCCTTCCTCCCGGCATAGTTCCTGTGGTAGTAGGACTACTCAATATTTCAGTGTGCAAGATCTCGATCTTCCTGTCGCCACCAGGAGTGTCAAGCAATGTTCTTTCTAAACGCTGAACATAATTAGTTCTGGCCCGGCCCCTTAACTGTGAAATATAAAGTTTCAGGGCTTCTCTGAATTCAGGGCTGGTTTCCCAAGTATCCTTTTTAATATTGGCCGTGTCTTTCATGTCACCACTCTTTAGAAAACCGCCGAACATGTGAGTTTTTAATTGGAACTCGTTTGCCGGAGGAGCACCGTAGGCCTTATCAAAACCTTCTTCCGCCTCTCTCCTAAGGTCTGGGTTGCGAGTTCTATCGGAATTATAACCTACAGCAAAGCTGGGATTTATCTTTCCCAGTTCTTTCAAAAAGTTCCGACCCTCTGCGGTGGTGTGTCCGCCAAAGACGCCTATCCCGGCCTCAATTTGATTGTCTTCCAGTCCCGACATCGCTTTCTTGTCGGTCAAAACGTACCTGAACATTTCTCTTCGGGCAGCAACGGCACCCTTTAAGGAGCTGTAATCGTAACCAGGTCCGCTTTCAGCTGCAGCCATTCTTGCCAAATCCTTGCCTTTCATCTTTGAGAACTTTGCTTCTTTTGCTGTTTTGGCGAAGTCCTCGGCGGCTAATGGATTCTGGGATAATTGCGTCAAAGTTGAGGTGAATAGGTCGTTATCCAATTGGCCTATCTTTGCGGCTAACTTTCTATAAGCAAACCCTCTGGGGTCAGTAGAGCCCAACTGCTTGGCCCTTCGGACCACTTCAGCTTCATCTATCTTTCCGTTTTGATACTCTCTTTCAAAGTCCTGAAAGTTCTTACCGGCCAGGTCGACAAAAGCTTTTTGGGTTCTTACCTCCGCTCCCCTAACTCCGAATCTTTGGGCAAAGCGGCTGGTCTGCTGTTCCAGCCCGAACTTGCCGCCATAAAATATCCCCGCTTTTCCGGGCAGGCCTTCTTCCTTAATCTGTTCCAATCTCTGTTTGGCAGCTGCCCCAGCCGCTGTTAACCATAATCTTCTTGCTGCCACGCCTCGCGACCACTTGGCTACAGTCACAACTCCGGTGCCGGAGAACATTGATGCTTTCATTGCCGTGATCGTGCCTCCGATGAGAAATATGGCCGTCAGGACATAAAAGAATAAGAGCTGAAAACTGAACGGCAGATCGGAGGTGGGTTTGGCGCTGGACAGGTTCGCCGCTATCTTTTGAATAACGTCACCCTGGCTTTGAAGGAAATAAAGGCCGAAATACAGAAAGAAAAGAAATATCGGCAGGAACATATTCCAGCCGATAAATAAACTCCACCATTTTTTGTAAGTTCCCTGGCCAGCCGGAAATATGTTAAGCATCCAGGCCATCGGCGATACAACCAACAACGCCCAGAGTATCGGAATTCTTATCATGGCGAAAATAAAAGCGGTCAATAAGCTGAAAAGGAATGTGAAAAGCAAGACCACGGAAAATAGCAAACTGACAAGAGTACCGAAGACCACACTGTCGATCGCGACTCCGGTTGAGACATCCGATATACTGCCTGCTGCGGGCAGTAGCTTGGCGGGATTAAGTTCTTGTCCAAGGCGCAGGGACATGTCCCCGATTGATACCAGGAAAGTGTTTGTGAGCACCTGCGACGCGTCGATGACCAGAACTCCCAACACCAAGCTGAAGTTGATGAGCAGGGCGGATATCAAGAATTTTGGGAACAGGGTTCTTGCCTCGTATTTGGTGATATTAAAGATAGTCGCGAAGGCCATGACTATCAATGCTACAATGAAGAACATGTTGGCGAAATTCCTCATTATCTTCCAACTCTCGTCCACTACCGGTATCCCGCCGTCAGGATAAACCGGGATATGGATGACCCAGTTCAGCGCAACGGCAAGTACGCCGATGACTTTTCCGACCAGAGTGAATATGACGAACAAGACATTGGCGAACACGGCCTCAAAAGCCCAATCGGTCAGCCAATTGGCTTTAGCTTCGTGGGTTGGTAGTAAAACCAAAGCAATCACGAAAATAATCGCTAAATAACATTTCCGGTATTTTTTAAAATTTCTTGACATTTTTACGGCTGAACCGGCGCTAACCACCGGGAAGTTTCTACTGAGCCGACTAAACTCCATGTTGGAGTTGCGGCGCCGTCCGAATCGATCAAAACGTCATAATGCAACCCGCTTGGTTTGTGGAAAAGTATGTCGCAAGAGACCGGGCCAGAAGCGAATGGGCAATTAGTTCCGCCGGGTTTGCTCAACAACCCCCAGCCATTGGAACTATTTTTCCAGGCCACGGCGTTAAGAAAACTGGCCAATTGAGCCGGGGTCATCGGAGTGCCATAGTTTCCCCTTTCGGCTTGCACATCTGAAAGCAGAGAGCCCGGTTCTCCACCCGGTGGTGAGGGATTTGGTTCTGAAGGAGGCGGCTCTTCCACTGGATCTTCCGGATCCGGCAATCCACCATAGTTCCCTCCCTGATACTCTCCCACTATTTCAATTGGAGCTTCTTTGTCGGGAGCCCTCAGGTCTTTTAAGCGGCTAACCAATCTCTCGCTTATGTCAACGAGTAGTTCATTCAGCTCATCAGAACTGACCACCCACTCAAGCTCTTTTTCTACTGTCGTCGAGACGGAGTCGCCTATCGTGCTTCCAGGGGTCTTAATGTCGTTGTAGATAAGGCATTTTCCGTTCAGATCTCTTGTTTTGCAGGATGAGGCAGCATTTTTTCCGTCACCGCTTATGGATAAATATCCCCGTCCAGCCAGGGCTTGATTTAAGTCGGACGATTTTTCTATATTTCTTTGCTTGTTTGCTTCGTCTAAAGAACCAAACAGAGTTCCGTAATAATTATTTTGGGGCTCCAGTAATCTTGACCAGGCCTCCCAGCCCCCGTTCCCGGCAAAGTCGCTCTGGTAACTGGCCATATTAAAACTGGACGGCAAGGTGCAGTTGACACGCAAAGAAAACGGGTCTAAGCTTCCGGTTCGTGTATTCGCATCCTTCAATGACGTCTTGCCCCTAACCCCAAAAGTATTTTTAAGATCTTGTTCGAAATAGTCACACATCTTAGTATTTGACAGCTCTGCCCTGAATATATTCTCACCTCTGTATTCGGCATTGGTTTCAAAATTGCGCCAGTTTTTTATCCAGGTCTCTCCTCCATCTCTTCCGCCTTCTCTGACTAAAGCCAAAACCCCGTTGACGCTTTTGTCAAAAATTCCCCTGGAGATGCATCTGGCCACCGGATCGTAAATGAATTCTTTCGCTGTATCTTGTGATGTTGCCGAATCTTCAACCTTATCCGGTGTACTACATCCAAACGCGCCGCCGGTAAAAAATGAGACAGCGGCGCAAGCAGCAGCTCTTATAACCGCTTTCAAGAATTTCCTGATTGCTTCGCCAATATCCCTCAAGATATTTCTCAAAGCATTTTTAATAGCGCACTTTGGGGCGCCTGCGATCTCACTCAAAGAAGCCATTGCAACATAAGGGAGAATAAGGCCGAGTATGATCAACAAGCAAACAGTTGTTTTAAAAGCATGGGTCATTGCGTCGACAGAGAGTTTGTAATGCTTGTGGCAAAATCAGCGACTATTTCGGGTAGTCGGTTAATATAAAGATTTACCAGAGCGTTAAAGGCAATAAGAGATTGAACCGGATCGTCCTCAACCCTGTTCAGGAGAATATAATTTTTTTTGATACTTTCAAAAAAAATGGCTAATTTCATGTGATGATCGGTGAACTTTTTAGGCACGCTCATCTTCTGCAGATTTTCAATTTGGCTATTTATTTGAATAATTTCCTGCTCTATGTAGTTGACGCTTTTTTGGCGCAGTTCGGGGTTACCGGTCAAGGTTGAGATGTTTGACAAATCGACATCGCCCATCAAGTCCGTCAATTCAATGAATCTATCCAGGTCTCTTATTGTTGAAGATTCCAAGTACGGGAAAATATCTGACGTGTATTTTTTTATATTTTCGGGGGTATTTTCAACGATTTGCGGCGAGCTTAGTTTGAGAGACGAATTTATTTCTGACTGCCGGAAAATTTCGTCAACAACCATATTCAAGGAGTTGGTATAATTAGGACTGCTTGATTTTAAGGAGCCCTCTACTAATCCTCCCAGAGTAAGGTTCGATAATTGTTTTGTAACATTATTGTTGATTAGCAGATCGTCTGGACCCGGCTTTAAGGGGTCGTGTCCCGATGCCACTTCTTCTCCGTCAAGAAACCCATCCCCGTCAGTATCGGGGTTTTGAAAGTCGGTATTCCAATAGGATTCTTCGCGGTTCGATAAGCCGTCCTTATCTGTATCCGGGTCAACCTCAAAAGACAGAGTGCCCTTAAGTATATTCGCGGTTTTTACAACCGGAGAAGATGACCTGAAAGAATCAATAAGAGTAAAAACCGAAAACAAAGCAATCAATGCCAAAAAACCGACAAAAACTTTGATTTTATTTACCATTTATATGCCTAAAGCATACCACTTATAATTACATTTAGCTTGTTGATATTAAGGTTGTCAATTTTAGCCAGCTTTCTACTGATAATTCTTCTGGCCTTGAGTCTGGATTTACCCTCAATTCATTAAGTATTTCCACAGTTTTTTCTTTTGACGCAAAAATTCTAACCAACGTGTTTTTGAGTTGCTTTCTTTTCCCAGAAAAACCGGCTTTAATTATTTTGAAAAACAGGTCTTTGTCTGTCGGCATATCTTTTTTGGGAACAATCCTTATTATCGCCGAATCGACTTTGGGTATCGGTCTAAAACTGCCTTTGGATACATAGCCGATGATTGTTGGACTGGAATAAAACTGCACGGATAGTGCAAGCAGGTTCATATGCGGCGGCTTGGCCACGATCCTTTGAGCCACTTCTTTTTGAACAGTCAGAACTATTAATTTTGGTTTCGGCCATTTTTCAAAAACAGTTCGCAGAAAATTGGACGTAATGTAATAAGGAATATTACCGATTACTTTGTAATCGCAATTTTCAATTTTCAATTTACAATTTTCAAACAATTTTTTAATATCTAATTTCAAAATGTCTCCTTCAACAATCTTTACATTAGAATTGTGGAATTTATCTTTAAGTTCTTCAATAAGCCGGCGGTCCTTTTCTACGGCGATAATCCGCTTCGCTTTTTCGGAAAGTTTCCGCGTTAAATTTCCAGTTCCCGGGCCTATCTCCACTACCGTATCTTCCGGCCCCACCTCTGCGGTCCCGATGATCTTATCCAAAATACCCTGATTGATCAGGAAATTCTGGCCAAGCGACTTTTTGGGTTTAATATTTGATAATTTTTTCATCGTCATCTGTGTAAAAGTTTGACATGGATGTTCTGACATCCAAAACATTGCCGGGCATCTCGCCTATGAATCTGGAAGGCAGATTCGCTTCGGTAGAACCGAAAATGTGCCGGTATTTGGCATAAGATATGTGAAGTTTCTTTTTTGCCCTGGTTATGGCCACGTAGCAGAGGCGTCTTTCCTCCTCCAGCTCTTTTGGGTCAATAAGCGACCTTGAATGAGGGAAAAGCCCCTCTTCCATTCCGGCGATGAATACGATCGGGAACTCCAAACCTTTTGACGAATGCGCCGTCATTAACACAACCCTGTTGTTGATATTTTTAAGATTGCCTGCCCCGTACCAACCCCGCCCCTTTTCTGAATGGCGGTCAGCGGAAGAGATTGGTGTGGGGTCGGCGTCTTGTAGCAGAGCTATCTCTTCCAAGAATATAGCAATCCCATCTCCGTTTTTGAGCGAGTCGTGTTTCTTGGCGACGGTCAGCAGTTCTTTTATGTTCTCTATCCTGTCTTGGACGGTATCGGCGACACCTGATTTTTTAAATGTGTTTAAAAGATAGTCCTCATAGTTGGTTTTTCGGACTATGTACTTAATAAGTTCGGTAAGCTTTACGGACTTTTTGGAATTTAGATCTTTGAGTAGTTTGGCCAGTTCTTCAAGGCCGGGACCCTGTCTCGAACCCTTCATTTCCGCAGCCAGTGCCGCTACGGCCGATATAAGATTTGTCTCCTCGGTCTTTACTATTTTTTGAAAAGTGCTCGAGCCGATGCCGCGTGGCGGCAGGTTGTATATCCTTTCGAAACTCACGACATCGGAAGGGTTCGAGACCACTTTAAGATAGGCCAGCATGTCTTTTATCTCTCTTCTTTCGTAAAATTTGATGCCCCCGACTATCTGATACGGGAACCCTCTTGTGATCAACGCCTCTTCGATGGCTCTGGATTGGGCATGGGTCCGGTAAAGAATGGCGAAGTCGTTTATTTTATACCCCTGCGTGGTCAGGTCTTCCATCGTTTCGATTATAAAACCGGCCTCGTCACGTTCGTTCAAGGCCTCCCTGATTAAAATTTTCTCCCCGTGGTCATTCTCGGTCCAGAGCTCTTTGGGCACCTGGCTTTGGTTATTGGATATGACGTTCTGGGCGGCGGCGAGGATATTCTTGGTGGACCGGTAATTCTGTTCCAAAAATATTACTTTGGCATCGGGGTAGTCCTTTTGGAAGTTCAAGATGTTCTTTATGTCGGCGTCGCGGAACATGTAGATACTTTGCGCATCATCACCAATGACGAATAGATTCTTATGTTTTTGAGCAAGAAGGGTCACCAGCTGATATTGGTCATGGCTGGTGTCCTGATATTCGTCGACAAGGATATATTTCCAGACGTTTTGATATTTCTCGAGGATGTCCGGGTTTTGTTTAAATATTTTAACGGTTAGAACTATCAAATCGTCAAAGTCCAATCCGTTCATTTTTTTCAGCTCGGTTTGGTATTTCCCGTAAACTCTCGCCACGACTTTGGAGAAAAAATCATCGGGCTCAAATTTCTCCGGAAAAATAAGATTTGTTTTTAGCCGCGATATTTTAGCAAGTATTGCCCGGGGGTTGAATTTCTTGGGGTCTATTTCAAGATCACCCATGACCCTCTTGACGACTCCGGTCTGGTCGTCAGAATCAAAAATCGTGAAGTTGCTGCCGTAACCGAGAACAGGTATCTCTCTCCTTAATATCCGGAGGCAGATGGAATGGAAAGTGCCCAGCATCGGCGTAGCCGATGCAATTTTCAAATTCCGATTTTCAATTTTCAATAAATTATAAACCCTTTCTTTGATCTCGTTGGCGGCCTTATTGGTAAAAGTAATTCCGAGAATTTCACAGGGTCTTATTCCTTGAGAAATTAAATAAGCTACCCGATGGGTCAAACAGCGGGTCTTGCCCGAACCCGGTCCTGAAATAACCAAAACAGGCCCCTCAATGGCCCTTACCGCTTCAATCTGTTTGTCGTTTAAACCCTGGAAAATATTGTCCATTAAGCTAAAAATCTCAAGCAGTTGAGATTTTCTTAACGCTTGTGGACCCGGCGGTAATCGAAACCGCGTCTCGGCAATGCGAATGCCGTGTATTGCCACTATACGACAGGCCCCAAAATCCAACTTGGTCGGGCTGCCGGGATTTGAACCCGGAAATTTCCTGAACCCGAATCAGGCGTGTTACCGTTACACTACAGCCCGAAAATTTATACGTAATATTTCTTTCGCCTCTCTTCCTCTTCCCTCTCTATCGCATCATCTATTTTTTTAAGCGACCCGCGGAGTTCTTCAGGCGACTTTTTATCCAGGTCGTGGATCCTCTGCATCAGGTCTTCCCGCACATTTTTTGACGGGTTTTCTACAACCTCGGCCAGAAGCGAGTTCAGGATCAGACCGACTTTGGGGCCCGGCTCCACACCAAGTTCTTTCATTACATCTTTACCGTCGATCTTGAGCATCTTGGCCGATATCGGGTCATCGGAGACCTTGTCGATGATATATTTGAGATGTCTCAATTTGTAGGGCACCGCCTTGGGCCGGCCCGAACCGATCCTGTCGGCCTCCCGGACCTTTAAGAGGTCTTCCACGTTTTCTTTTCCTATCCTCACGAGCAATCTTCTTACCGATGATTCCGTTACCTCCTCGGGATTATAGTAGAACATATGGTACCTTACCAGTTTTATCACTTTCTCGCTAAAATCCCTGGGAAATTTAAGGCGGTCCATTATTTCTGCCGCCATCCTTGCGCCAACCACCTCGTGGCCGTAGAAAGTCGCTTCATTGTGGGTCTCTCCTCTTTTGGTACGGGGCTTCCCAATATCATGAAACAACGAAGCGAGCCGGACTTCGAGAGAATATTTTTTTTCCGTAGAGTATTTTAGGGCGCGAGTGCAATGTTCCCAGACGGAGTAAATATGGTGAAGGTTTTGATCTACGCCTATTCCTTCACGAAGTTCGGGGGCAATGAATTTCAAAATCCCCGTTTCCTCAAGCAGTAAAATCCCCTCATAAGCGTTTTCGGACTCTATTATTTTTATGAATTCGTCCCGTATTCTCTCTTTTGATATCGCCGCCAGCCATTCCGAAGCGGCCTTAAGGGCTTTTAGGGTGGATTCTTCTATTTGAAACCCAAGTATCGTCGCAAAGCGGACGGTTCTTAATAGGCGCAATGCATCTTCGCCGAATCTGTCGGCTGGATTCCCGACCGTTCTGACCAGTTTGTTTTTTAGGTCTTTTTGTCCTTCAAACAAGTCAACAATCTTCCCGTCCTTGTCTATAGCCATTGCATTTATCGTGAAATCCCGACGGGATAGATCGTCCTCAAGCTTATTCGCAAACTTGATCTCATCGGGATGTCGTTTATCGGTATATTTTCCTTCTATTCTGTATGGCGTTACCTCCACAAGGGCTAAAGTTTCATCTTCCGAGCCGGTTTTCACTGCGACTGTGCCGAAAACATTCTCATAGATATTTTCGGGAAAAATATTTTGAATTTCCCTCGGTTTTGCGTTTGTGGTTACGTCCCAATCTTTTGGTTCTTTGCCCAACAACAAATCGCGTACGCATCCGCCCACGACATAGCCCTGATAACCGGCTTTCTCGAGTTTTTCTATGATATTTTTTACTTCGTTCGGAAGTTCCATTGTCTGTTGTGCCCCCACCAAGAGTCGAACTTGGATTTAGGGTTTAGGAAACCCTCGTCCTATCCGTTGAACGACAGGGGCGTTATTTATCTTGAAATTATACCATTTTTGAACTGGATTGACAACGACGTCTGTCTGTAATAATATGTAATACATGAGACAAATAATAAACATATCATTGCCGGAACAAATGGCAAAGATGGTCGAAAGAGAGGTTAAAAAAAGGAATTTCGCCTCTACTAGCGAATACATTCGTTATCTTATCAGGTCAAACGAATTGATATCTGATATAGAACAAAGCCGAAAGGAGTTCGCCGAAGGTAAGGGAAAGATATTGAAGTCACTTAAAGATTTGGGGTAGATTTGTTAATGCAAATTTCTTATTCCCCCACATTCAGAAAAAGATATAAAAAACTCCGAAAAGAGGTAAAATTACAAGCCATTAAAAAAGAGATTTTGTTTAGAAAAAATCCATTTGAACCTTCCCTGGGAACTCACAAACTTCATGGACGAATGGAGGGGTTGCGCGCGTTTTGGGTTAACAAAAAATACAGGATAATTTTTGAATTTGAGAGTGATAGTATGATAAAATTTCACACTGTCGGTACTCACGATATTTACAAGTAAATGGGCCTGTAGCTCAGCTGGTAGAGCGCGCGAATGGCATTCGCGAGGTCACGGGTTCGATCCCCGTCGGGTCCACAAATACTAAACGGCTCACCAGGGTGAGCCGTTTAAATTGCGTGGAGTTCCTTCAGAGTTCTCTCGTATAGAATGACCGCTCTTTTCGCTTCCGCGTAGCGTAAAAAGTAGTTCGTATCATGGACGAGGCGGTTTCTGATCTTGTGGGCTTCCCAGAGGCCATTGAGTGTTTCAAGCTGGCTTTGATTGATAGCCAGAAGACGCTCGCCCATTGTTTCTCCGGGGAATGAATTTTTAAGAATGTCATCGACTACTTTGTCTGCTTCGATGACGGCGAATTTCCATTCGGCCTCGCGGGTGGAAGTTATATGCCTTTGAACTTCTTCCCAACGGGTGTTTACTGCCGAAGTGGCCGAACTGGGCGGGGCGATGATTTTTGCGATATCTATTCTTTTTGCCGCCAACCGGTTGAGCTTAACCACGACGATCACGAGAAGCAAAAAAACAATACCCGCCAGTGAGGCCATTACTATTTTTAAAGTACTGAGATTTTCTCCGAGGAACGGGAAATAATCGCCTATCTGGGCCAACTGAAATCCTCCGATCCCTGAAGTGGTAAATAAACTTCCAACTGTTGAAGACACGATGTTGTAGTCCATGCCCGTATTTATTTTAACGCTTGTTCCAAATGATATGCCAGACGCAGGACCGTCGCTTCATCGAAGTATTTTCCGATGATCTGGAAGCCCACCGGCATATTACTCTCCCGTCCCAATCCGCACGGGACAGATATGCCGGGCAGGCCGGCCAGGTTAACCGGTACGGTGTAGATGTCTTCCAAATACAGAGACAACGGGTCGGCTACCTTCTCCCCTATTTTGAATGCCGTAGTCGGAGACACCGGCCCTACAATAGCGTCAACTTTCTTAAAAGCATTGTCGAAGTCCTGTCTCAACAGAGTGCGGATTTTCTGCGCTTTCAGGTAATAAGCATCATAATATCCCGAGGATAACGCGTATGTTCCCAAGATTATCCTTCTTTTGGGTTCCGGTCCAAGCCCTTCCGAACGCGAGTTCAAATATACGTCCAACAATGTTTCCGATTTTTGGGAAGAATGACCGTATCTTATGCCGTCAAAACGGGCCAGGTTCGAAGAGATCTCCGAAGGAACGATTATATAATAAGCGGCCAGAGCGTATTCGAAGTTGGGCAGAGATATCTCTTCGATGATACAGCCCAGCTCCGCGAGCTTGTTTATGGAATGCCTGACCTTTTCTTCAACCTCCGGGCTCAAGCCTTTCCCAAAAAATTCCTTCGGCACTCCTATTTTAAGGCCCTTGATGCCGGAATTAAGATTTTTCGAGACATTAGGGACGGCTTTGTTTAAAGTTGTGGAATCGAATTTATCAAATCCGGCAATTGCTTCGAAAATCAGGGCCGCGTCTTCAACATTTTTGGTGATAGGTCCGATCTGGTCCAGAGATGAGGCCATCGCTATAAGCCCGTGGCGGGAAACTCGTCCGTAACTGGGCTTAAACCCCACCACTCCGCAAAAAGACGCCGGTTGGCGTATCGAACCGCCGGTATCGGAACCGAGGGCGAATACCGCCAGGTCCGCGGCAACGGCTGCGGCCGAACCGCCGGAAGAACCGCCCGGAACCCGCTTAAGGTCGTGAGGATTTTTCGTGGGGCCAAAAGCGGAATTTTCGGTTGATGTGCCCATGGCGAACTCATCCATATTTGTTTTCCCAAGAAACTGTACGCCTGCTGATCTTAACTTTTTTATAACCGTTGCGTCATAAGCCGATATATAATTTTCAAGCATCTTTGAGCCGGCAGTACAAATAGTGCCGTTGATGAGCATGTTGTCTTTGGTGGCGGCGGGAACAGCCCAGAGCGGCCCAGCCGCCTGGGAATTTCTGATTTCTAATTTCAAATTTCTAAATACAGATAAATAAGCGTTGAATTTTTTGTTCTCTCTGCTTATTTTTTCTGAATAGTGTTTGAAAATCTCTTCAGCCGAAAACTCCTTCTTCCGAAGGCCTACTTGAACATCGCGAATCGTGTAATTTTTTGAATTTTTAATTTCGGACATTTGGATTTGTTTAGAAATTAGTAATTAGAAATTAGGATTTCCGCAAGACCGATTTCACCTTAATAAATCGGTTTTGTCGGCTTGGCGCTTGGCCGACGAGCTTATCGTTCAAGTCCTCGTTCATTTCACCCTCTTTCGCCGAGGCTTCGGCGGGCAAGAAGTCCTTCCGGTATTCGTCCGTCCGGAAAGAATTGATCAGGCCTGTGATCTGGTGGGCGGGGTCAACTTTTGACGTATCAACTTTGTTCAACTGGTTTATAAAATCCAAAATCGAACCCAGCTCTTTTGGAAATTTTTTCGCTTCATCCTTGTTTAACTTTATTCTTGCCAAGTTGGCAACATGTTGTAGTTCTTTTTCGGTAAGCATGGTGTCGGTTAACTGATTTATTTTAACATTTTTAGAAATTCTTTCTCGTCTATTGCTTTAACCCCTAGTTTCTTTGCTTTATCGTATTTTGAGCCGGGCTCTGTTCCGGCTACGACATAGTCGATTTCTTTAGAAACAGACGAGGAGATATCCCCGCCCAACTCTCGAATGCGGTCCTTGGCTTCGTCGCGCCCAAGCGATTCCAACGTGCCCGTCAGCACAAATGTCTTTCCGGCAAGTTTTTCCGACTTTGCAGACATCTTTTCTTCAAGAACTTTAACACCGGCCTCCCTAAATTTATTAAGAAGGTTTTGGTTGTATTTCTTCTGGAACCAGTTGTAAGTACTCTCGGCAACCACGGGTCCGATGTCAGGCGCCGACTCTAATTCTTCCAGAGAGGCGTTTTTAAGATTTTCCAATTTTTTGAATCTTTTTGCGAGAACAAAAGCCATTTCTTCGCCGACATGGTCAATACCAAGAGCGTATATGAATTTATCCAAAGGAACCCGCTTTTTCCCCTGAATGGCGTTAACGACATTTTCAGCCGATTTTTCAGCAAATCGCTCAAGATTTAGCAAATCATCCTTTTTGAGAGTGAATAAGTCAGCGGCATCCTTGATAAGAGCCGCGTCCATCAGCTGGTCGATTATCTTTGGTCCAACGCCGTCGATATTAAATGCCCTTTTGGACACGAAGTGATATATCGCCTCTCTTCTTATGGCCGGACAGTTCTTGTTGGCGCACTTATAGGCGACCTGGCCTTCAATTTTTTGGATCGGCTCTTTGCAGACAGGGCATTTTGAGGGCATGTGGAACTCTTTTTCTTTTCCTGTCCGGAGCTCCTTCAAGACCTTTTTGACGTCCGGTATCACATCACCGGCGCGGCCCACTATCACCGTGTCCCCTATTTTTACCCCCAGTCGCTTTATTTCATCCAAGTTGTGAAGTGTTGCCCGTGAAACGGTTGTTCCGCCTATGCTTACGGGTTTTAATTTCGCTACTGGAGTAAGAACTCCGGTTCTTCCGACTTGAACAATTATGTCTTCAACCACGGTCTCCGCTTCTTTGGGGGAGAATTTATACGCAATCGCTCCTCTCGGGGCTTTGCCGACGACTCCTGTTCGCTGGAACGATTTATCGTCGTTGAGTATGACGACTATCCCATCTATCTCGTAATTCAACTTATCACGGTGTTCTTCCCAGTAGTCCCTGAATTTCTGAACCTCTTCCAGATCCTTGGCGAATTTATTATGCGGATTTGTTTTAAACCCTAAATCTTTCAAGATGCGGTGCTCATCCTCGTGGGTTTTCTGTCCAAGATCGGTGACCAGAGAGTAAGCGAATGAGTCCATATTACGGGAAGATGTAATTTTGGGGTCGAGCTGTCTGATTGATCCGGCGGCAAGGTTTCGAGGGTTGGCGTACGTCTTAAGACCGGCTTTCTCCTGTTCTTTATTTATTCTCTCGAAATCCTTTTTGGTTATGAAGACCTCGCCCCGAACAACAAGTTCTTTTGGAATTTGGAATTTGGAATTTGGAATTTTCAACTTGAGGGGTATTGCTTCGACGGTCTTCAAGTTTTGGGTTACGTCTTCACCTATCAATCCGTCGCCTCGAGTCGAGCCGACTTCTAAAAACCCATTTTTATATGTCAGTTCAATAGCTAATCCATCAATTTTAAGTTCGCAATAGTATCCGTCCCTTTTTGCTCCAGGAAATATTTTCTCAAAGCGCGCTTCCCAGTCCTTCATATCTTTTTCATCAAAAGCATCGTTGAAAGACAGCATCTGCTCGGGGTGCTTAACCTTCTTGAACTCCTTGAGCGGTTTCCCACCAACTCTTTGAGTCGGCGAGTCAGGAGTTATGAGTTCCGGAAATTGCTGTTCCAAGTCAAAAAGCTCCTTTTTTAAGGAGTCCAACGCTTCCTCCGATATCTCCTGTTTATCCAGAACGTGATAAAGATAGCGATGTTTATTTATCGTTGTTTTCAGCTTTTCAATGCGTTCCCTAGCCTCGTTTTTGGTCGCCTCTTTTGAGAGCATAAAGATGACCCCATCATATCAGATTTAGTGGTGGATTAAAGGCCTATTCCTCTACTTTGAACGCCCTGGTAACGGTTCGGAATGTTCCAATTACAGTGTGGTTCAGAGGGCTTTCGGCGGGGGCGCATGTGCCGGGTCCTGCGCCGAAGAGAATGGTATATGTCGCTCCGTTGGACATGACCGGCTGGGACACGGGCGGCTGCCGGTCTCTTTGGGTGTAAAGGCACCACTCCACAGCGCTATCGGCGGCATATATGGCAGCCACGGAACTCAAGGAATCCTGCGCCGACTTTAAACGAGGCAGAAGTGTGTTAGCCAAAGACAGGGTGATAGTGAGAATTACGCCCAGCATAAGAACGGAGAATATTAATACTGAACCTTTTTGGATATCGTAAATTTTCATATTATGGAAAAGAAAATTCACCTATCTCATCTCGGGACGAGACGGTGGTCTGAAGGTTTATTTCAAGCACTTCACGGCCCGATACGTTTTCTACTGTTGTCAGAATTGCTACCCTGGGGGTCTTATTGTCGTTCGACAAAGAACCCGTTATACAAAAGTTGAATCGCGAAAATCTCACATCGGAACCGCTTATGACCACATAAGGCCCTCCGGCCTGGCTCTTCTCGATTGCGCCGTTGTTCAATCTAAAGACGACATCGCTTTTTACGGGGTGGTTTATGGTGAGGGTGTTGGCCGTGCAACCTGGCGACTCCTGATTTGCGATCACGCTTACCCTGATATCTCTGGACATGCTCTCCAGAACGAATATGGCGTTATCCTGTATCTTTTGGGATGCGGATGCTCTTCTTTGCAACGATAAGGTTTCGACGAATATGCCACTGACAGCCATTGCGATGATGGAAAATATAAGCGAAGTTACAAGGACTTCAACTATTGTAAACCCCGCCTCTGATTTTTTTACATTTAAATATTTAAACATTTAAATATTTTTTATTTCCAGTTAAAAAGATGTGATTCCGCGATAGCGCTTTTTGCTATGCCCCCCCGCTGTTCCCAGGTTACTTCGCTTATGATTCTCAATTCGCCCGCATTGACCTTCAGGATCGAGATCGTCCTTCGGAATATCGTGTTGTTGCCGGTTGAATAATTATACAACCCGTTAGCTTCTTTGATGGGCGGATTTGTGCCCAATGCGATAAGGGTGTCGGAATTCCATTCAATCCTGTAAGTGCCGTTGGCAAGGCCGGTGTCAAAAGCGGTACCATTGAACCAGTTGGTGTCTCTTATTCCCCTTATAACCTCTATGCCTTCCTGGGTCAGGTTGGCGGCAACGAGATTGTTTTTAACGACCGCGGCGGTATTGTTTATATTGGTCGTTAAGATCAAAGACGGCCCAAGAGCGATGGTCAGCACAACCAAAGCCATCAGGGCTTCAATAAGGGTAAAACCTTTGTTATTGAATTTTTCCGGAAGTATATACATTTATGGTTTTACAATTAGCCGGACAAGTTCCGCCTATTTTCCCTAAAGTAATAGCTTGGGGCGGCAGTCCTAAAGTCGAATCGTTGTTAAGATATGTTTTTGGGTCTGGCGGTTCGAAGAATATGTCGTTGAAGGGCGACTTGAATTCGACTCTGGTATCGGTAAAGACACTCGTTAATATTATCGTGTCGGCACCGTCGTAGTTCTTGTTAAGCGCGGAACAATTGACGGAAGCGGCGTCAGGCCCGACATATAGGGCATACGAGGTCTGGTCTATATAGTGGATCCCATAACCGCATCTTATTTTCAATCCGGTTCCGGTATCATGCCGCGCGCTTGCAAGCGCGCGCGTTTGGGCTAATCGTAGCCCACCCACGAGTTCATTGGCGGTCAAAGTCAGGTCGATCCTGCTTCTTTGGAAGTTGAGCAGCATAAAAGCGGTGATAACACCGGTAATTGCGGCCACCACCGCAACCTCAACAAGAGTAAATCCACTCCGCCTATTCATATTTGATGACGATGCTGTCGCCGGCCTTGAGATTAATCTTATTCAAGTCCTTGGAGTCGATCTGCTTGTCATTGATAAAAAATCCGAAATGCTTGTCCCCCACTCTATTCAGGTGGTCATTGATCTCCATGATCCGGGTCTGATTCTTCTCGTCCAACGCATAGTTGAGTTTTATTTTTCCGACAGCCATAGCCATGTTCAAGGCATCGAGTACTGTCATGTCCTCTACAACCTCGCCTTCAAAAGTTCTTTTCAGGTTATCAAAATTAACGGCTAAAGTGGCCAAACTGTTGCCATCGCTTCCAGCATCTTTCAGGTTGTCAACGGTTATTTTAAAAACGGAAGCCAGCAGTAATAAAACTATGATCGAAGCTATTTCGATCAGGTACCGTTTCTTAAAAAATGGTTTGAGTGACTTTTTGTAATTCATTTTGGAAAATTAAGAAAATTATCGAGTTTATTGCTAAAAAAGTTCCCAGGGGCAGCGCTGTTTTAAGTGTCGCCTTTCCGGCCATGACAAGGGCTATACCAACCAATGCCGCTGTCCAGACGGAGAACAGCACCGCCAGAACGCCCAGAGGATAACCCAGCGCCAGACCGATTAAAAATACAAGCTTAGCGTCTCCGAGGCCGAGCCACCGCCCCCGGGACCCTAAGTACATTATAGCAAAGATCGCGCTAAGTATTAAAGCGGTAATCAACCGCGCCGAAATGTCCGCCACGGACAGGTTAAAAGTAAAAGCCAAAATGATAAGCGGGAAAACGATCTTGTCGGGAATAATAAGTTCGAGAAGATCCGAAAATACTATAACCATCAAACCGGAGATAAGCGCTAATCCATAGAGCACCTCGAGAGCATAAGTATTTCGGAAATAGATATATGCCAAGAAGGCGACCGCCGTCAGTATTTCGACAGCGGGATATATCAAGGATATTTTTTGCCGGCAATGGCGGCACTTCCCCTTCAGGGTCAGGAAACTCAAAACAGGAATAAGGTCGCGCCATTTCAGAACATGGCCGCAATGCGGGCATTCGGATCTTCCCCAAAATATCCCGCCCTTTTTGCCAAGTCGGAATGTTATAACGTTAAGAAAACTGCCGATACTTAAACCGACAACAAGAATGAAAAGTGTGATAATCCAGCCCATTAGTTAAGTATATCAAAAATCCGGCAGATGCCGGATTTTTGATGAGGTTTAAAAGTTTAAAGTTTAAAACTAATTTTGGCCCTGATCATAAACACAGTTTATGCCTGTACTGGTGCAGTTGGCACCGTTTGCGTCAGTTCCGTCACGGCCTTGTCCGGTCCACCCCACAGAGGAGTTGATGTCCGCGTCGCTTTTAAGAGCTCCCGCCGATTGCTCCAGCTCTGCCCAGACGTGGTATCTCGTCAAACCGTTATATGCGTATCCATAAGCGTAGTCACCTGCGTTCAAGGGATCTGACGGCATCTGGGTCATGTATTTCGGAACCAATAGCGCTCCAAGCCCGGCAAATGTCGCTGTCTGGGGATATGATCCGGCATCGTCGAAATAAAGCTCCGCGGCGGTCCTTACCTGGCTAATGTCGGCAATTCTCTTGGCGTCTCTGGCTCTTTGCCTGGCTACGCCAAGCTGCAGCAAGAGAAGGGTGGCAAGGATACCGATAATGGAAATGACGACCAGAAGCTCGACCAAGGTAAAACCCTTCGATTGACTCAGGGCGAGTCCTTTTTGAGAGTTGTTTTTTATCATATTCTTAATTTTACTTGAAACATGAAGATTAACGCAACTTAAGATATCAACACCTTCTTTTTAATTAACTTACCCCGACCAGGTTATATATCGGCAGCAGTATCGCCGAGACCAAAATTGCAACAGCTACGCCGAGCAGTAGAACTAAGATCGGCTCTATCAGCTGGGAAATGCTTCCAATGGCGTTCTCCGATTCGGATTTGTAGTATTTGGATATGTGGGTAAGCATGAAGTCCAGCTTTCCTGTTTTTTCTCCGATTGCCACCATCGAGGTGGTCAGCGGCGGGATCTCGGCATATTTAGAGAATGATTCGGATATCGTTCCTCCGCCTCTTACATTCTCTTCGGCGTCGAGGAGTATCTTCTGATAATTAATGTTGCCGACCAGCTCGGATGTTATATGAAGGGCGTCAAGAATGGGAATCCCCGACTTGATCAGGGTCGATAAGCTTTCCGATATGCGGGCAAGATATAAACTTCTTACGACAACTCCGAGAGAAGGCATGGTGATCTTTAGGTTATCCAGCCAGGCCCTGCCGGAGGAAGTGCCGATGTATCTCCAAAACCCCACTATCAAGGCGAGCAGAAAGGGCACAAGGATAATAAGATATTTGTTCACAAAAGCCGTAACCCATATGAGCATTCTGGTAGTTATGGGAAGCTGAACGTCCCCAATATCTTTGAATACCGAAAGCAATTGAGGAAGGACATATACCACCATGATCGACGTTACCACAAGCAACGCGAACACCACGAAGGCCGGATATGCCAGGGCGCCCCGTATTTTAGAGTTTATGGATTGGCTTCTTTCTAAATAGTCAGCCAGATAGAGCAAGGACTCATGAAGTTTTCCGGAGACCTCTCCCGATTGGACAAGTTTTATGTAAAAAGAGCCGAAAAGTTCTGGATGAACCGCCAACGAGGCCGACAATGATTGGCCGCTTTCCACTGCCTCGGAGACGTCAGTGAGGACTTTTCTGAACTGGGGTTTTTCAACCTGTTTGGCCAGAGTTCTCAGTCCTTCTGCTAAAGGCATGTCGGCATCGATCAGGGTGGATAGTTGTCTGGTGAACAAAACCACGTCCTTGTTCGATATTTTGGAAAAATATTTGGATATGTCGGACGATAGAATTCCCTTGTCGGTCGCCTCCAAAGACAAGATAGTATAACCCTTTGACTGCAAAGTGGTGACGGCGACGTTCTCATCCGGTGCCTCAACGCTTCCCTCCAGTATCTCCCCAGTTTGTGTTTTGACCTTATATTTGAAATTCATATCTTAGACAAGGTTTTTTAATTCTCCCGGGTTTTGTGAATAGAACTCTGCTCTTTCCCAGCCGATCTCTTTCCTCCTTACCAGGTCGGCCAAAGACCTGTCCAAACTTATCATACCGATATCCTGACTGGTCTCTATGACCATGTCCATCTGCCGGGGGCGATTATCCCGAATCAATGTTCTGATGGCTGGCGTGGCTATCATCACTTCAACTGCCGGAACCAGACCTCCTTTTATCCTGGGAATAAGGCGCTGGGAGATCACTCCCGATATCGTGTTGGCAAGCTGGTTCCTGATCTGGGATTCCTGGTTCGGCGGGAAGCTGTTCAGGATCCTTTCAACTGTCTGGGATGCGCTGTTGGTGTGCAGAGAGGCAAATACCAAATGGCCCGTCTCGGCAGCCGTGACGGCCGCGCTCATTGTTTCGTAATCACGCATTTCCCCGACCATGACTACGTTGACGTTCTGCCTGAAGGTCGAACGCAGCGCTTTGTGGAAAGAAAAAGTGTCCTGGTAAACTTCCCTTTGGTCGATGACGCTTTTGTCGGGAGAGAATATGTATTCGATGGGGTCTTCAATAGTGACTATCTTCTCGGCCCGTTCTTTATTTATCATATCAATGATTGATGCCATGGTGGTGGACTTTCCATGGCCGTTTGGACCGACTACGAGAACAAAGCCCTGGGAGAGCTTGGAAAAGATCTTCACTATCGGGGGGAGATTCAGCTCCTCCACCGTCTTTATCACATTCGGTATTAACCGCAGAGATGCCGCAAAGCCACCTTTGGCCTGATAGGCATCGACTCGAAACCTGTTCTTGCTGGGTATTTCGAATGAAAAGTCGAGCTCTTTCTCGGAAAGGAACCGGTTCTTCTTTTCTTCTCCAAGCAAAGCGAACACCAGCCCTTGGGAGGTCTCGCTGTCCAGGACGCTGTAATTGATCAGCATGACCAGGCGGCCGTCGACTCTTATGACAGGATAGTGGCCCGGCGAGATATGCAGGTCGGTAGCTCCCTGCTGGGCCGTCAATAAAAGTAATTCTTCTAAATATTGTTTTGGGTCCATCTTTTTATATTTAAATATTTAAACATTTAAATATCATGCGGAATCGCCGGCTTGGGCGACTTCAAGCAGTTCTTCCAATGATACTACCCCCTGAAGCACTTTCAAAATTCCGTCCTGGAACATGGTTATCATCCCCTGCCGCTTGGCCTCGGCGCGCATTGCCGCTTCCGAGATCGTTCCCAAAATTATCTTTTCCAGCTCGTCGGTCATTTCCATCATCTCGAAAATACCGATTCGGCCCTTGAACGCTTTGCCCCCGCACTTTTTGCAAGGATTCTCTTTGTTTGGCTTAAATATCGTGTAGCCGTTCTTGGACAGAAATTCTGTTTGATATTCGGCGGGCATATCAAGGATTGACTCGCTTATCATTTTTTCTTCGGCTGTGTTGGCTTTTGCCTGAACCTTGCAGTCGGGGCAGAGACGTCTTAAAAGCCGCTGGGCCGCTGCGACGTTCAAAGTGGAAGGTATTAAATAATTTTCAACACCCATATCTATTAAGCGCGGAACTACGCCCATGGCGTCATTGGTGTGGAGGGTGGACAACACAATATGGCCGGTCAGGGCGGCTTGGGTGGCAAGGCCTGCCGTTTCCCGGTCTCGAATTTCACCGACCATTATAATATCGGGGTCTTGCCTTAAAATATGGCGCAAACCGCTGGCAAAGGTGTAGCCGATCTCTTCGTGGATCTGGGATTGGTTAACTCCGTCCACGAAATATTCTATTGGGTCTTCCAGGGTAACTATGTTCACGTCCTCGCTGTTTATCTTCTTCAACATTCCGGCCAAGGTGGTTGACTTACCGGAACCGGTAGGGCCGGTTATCAAAATACTGCCGAACGGCTTTTCCAGGGCCCTGTCTATTACCTCGGCCGATCTGCCGACAAGCCCTAGATCGGGCAGGTCTATCTTGCTGGTCAAAGGATCCAAGATACGCATTACAACCTTCTCGCCGTTTTTTGTAGGAAATGTTGAAACACGAAAATCAACTTTTCTGCCGGCGATCTTTGTGGAAAATCTCCCGTCCTGTGCCAGGCGGGTCTCGTCTATCTTAAGGTCGGTTAGGATTTTTATTCTGGTTACAACGGCGGACTGAAGATTTTTGGGCAGCGTCAGCGATGTGGTCAAGATTCCGTCGATCCTGAACCTGGTCCGCACCCTGTCTTCGAACGGTTCGATGTGAATGTCGGAAGCCCTTGTTTCAACTGCATGCTTGACTATAACCGCGACAATGCGGGTTACCGGCGCTTCCGCCGTTATTTCCTCTAAGGATTTAACCGGGCCCACCTTGGCCTCGATCTCTTCGGATAATGATTCCAGTGCTTCTCCCACTTCACCGGTCAGTGTTCGGTAGCTCTTTAACAAGTTGTCGAAGTCCCGATAGCTGATAACGTATTTTTCGATAGTGAGCTCCTTGTCTTCCCCGATGAACTTCAAGGCCTCCAGGGCGCCGTTATCTTCGGGGTTCAAAATGCCGACGCGCAAAATATCTCCCTCTTTTGAAAATGGAACGGCATGATACTGGGTGATCACGTCTTCCGAAACCTCTTTCAGTACCGAACGGTCCACTTCCACGCCTTCAAGATCCACAGCCGGCAACCGATAAAGAGACGACTTAAACTTGAGGAGGTCCTGGTCGGAGAAAAGTCCCCTTTCAATTAGAACTCGCCCAACTTCCTTATCTTCTTCCCGAGCTTGTTGGGTTATTTTGGCTAATTCATCTTGAGAAACAGTATTCTGACGAACCAGCTCGTCTAAAAGTGTTTGGGGAATCTTGATAGCCATTAGCTGTTAGCCATTAGCTGTTAGCCATTAGCTTCTAAGTTCTATTGGCTAAGTTCTATTGGCTATTTATATTGGGGAAAAAAGGTCCTTTTTGAGGTCGTCCGTTTGGGCGATCGGCGGAGGAGGGACCGGGCCTAATGACGGCACGACATAACTGGAATAATAAAAGTAGCCGGCAACAATTCCTAGAAGGATTATCATCACCAATATTAGTAGATTTTGTGTTGGTCGTGCTGCCATATGGGAATATTTAAATATTTAAATTTTTAAACATTATTTCAAGTAGTATGCGTTTCCTTTGATTGAAAAGTTCAGTAATCCCGGCTTATCCGCCGCACCAGCCGCGGCATCTAAAGATGTAATATCCATGATCCTAAGATTTTTTTCGGCGGACTGGAGGAAACTTACCAGTCCCGCATAACTTCCGCTTAACGCTATTTCGATCGGGAGAGAGTTGTAAGCCCCCACCCGGCTATCCGATGGCTTGCCGGCTATAACCGCGCTGATAAGCTGAAGTCCGCTTTGGGCAGACAGCTTGTCTACCGCTGAAACCATTTCAGCTAATCCTTTCTTGCTTGGGAGAACAGAAGATATCCTTGTAATGTCGGCCGCTTTTTGCTGATATTCTTTGTTCAAGTCCTGTATCCTCTTGATGATCGCGCTTCTGGAATCATAAAGTCCCTGTCTTTCTTCCAGCGCGACATTAAGCTCGGACATTTTATTGTATTCCGGAAGGACCCAACCCCAGGCGCCGACAAGCGCTAATGCGACCAGGCCTGCCCCGATGTAATTCTTATTTGGATTCATCTTTTATGAATTTATCCTTGTCGAAGGTCAGTCGGATGGTGAATTCCAATCGTCCGTTCGTGAGGACATGGACATTGCTCAAGTCGATATCTTTTATCGAATCGTCGGAAACATACGCCGCGATCTGTCTTGCCAGGACGGTATAATTCAGGGTGAAGGCCTTTATCTCGAATTTCCCTTCTTCCGCTATGGCGTTGAATGTCGAGAATTGCACCTGCGGCTGGGTAAGCGCTTCTACCTTGGCTAATGCCTTTGACCAGAAAATGTGGTTGTTCAACAGGCTGGCAGTCAATGCTAACTGTTTATTCAGTGTCAAGAGATTTGCTTCGACCTTTTTATCCCGCTTCTTCTCAAGATTCACCAAATTGGCGTCAAGTTTGGCAACCTGGTCTTCCAACCCGCCTCGATAGAAAGCCAAACCGGCCGCAATCAAGAATACCAAAACAAGGGCAGCCGCTCCTGCATAAACCCACCTGTTCTCTCCCGGGGTCTTTATCTCAATCTTTCTTCTGCTTTCCGGAAGTAGTTGTATCCCTCCCTGGTCTGCCATTGTTTACATTATATCTGAATACTAGACAAAACTTATACACATAGAGTAAGGGTAAACGCGCAAATTGACCTAATTGCTCTAATTATTCTAATTGACCTAATCAAATCCTAAACTCTAATATCTAAATCCTAAACAAATTCAAAATTCTAAATTCAAAACTTTTCTGATTTTTGGGATTTGATTAGAATAATTAGGTTAATTAGAAATTAGAATAATTTTATTAGATCTCCCTCATCGCAAGACCGGTTGCAATCGCGAAAGCATTGGCCAGTTCCTGGATAACAGGACTTAACTGTTGAGGATATATGATCCTCGCGAAAGCGTTCGCGCCATAGACATCCATGTTCAGCTTCTTTTTGAAATATTCCATGAAGTGAGGCATGTTGGACAATCCCCCAATGAGCAGGATCTTGGATATCTTGATATTTTTGGAACTCTCATAATTTGAAAGCGTTTTCTTGGTTTCAAAAACCATCATATCCACCAAAGAAGTCATCGCTTCGTTGACGATATTCTCGTCCGAGGGCTTCAGTCCGATCTTTCGCTTTAGCTCCTCGGCTTTTTCCAGACCTACGTTCAAGGAGCGCGCAATGGATTTGGTAATTTCAAATCCGCCGACTTCGTAGTTGTGGCTCACCCGTTCGTAACCCTTGTTAACGATGACTATAGAGGTGCTCCTTCCGCCGATGTTCACGATCGCTGTCGATGAAAGGTCGTTCCCGAGCAGTGCCCTGATCAGCGCGGTGTTCTCCAGCTCCAGGGCCCGGAGGTTCAATCCGGCTCCTTTCATTATTCTTTGATAGCGAACGGTCTCTTCTTTCGGGACGGCGGCGACAAAAACCTCAACCGTAGTCGGCTTGGATCCCAGACCGCTCTTGCCGGGAACGGGATTAACATTTGAGATGTCTATAATAGACCAGTCGAGAACGACTTCATTAAGCGGTATGGGGATGTATTTTTTTGCTTCGAACGGCAACGCCTTGGCTAAGTCCTGCTCGGACAGGTAGGGCATCTCTATGATCGTGCTGAAAGTCGAAAATGAGGGAATTGATGCCACAACATCCGTGGACTTGATGCCGCTTTTCTTTATCACTTCTTTTATGCCCCAGATGATCTCTTCGTCAGGCAGTTTCAAAATCCCTCTTCCGGCTGTTGCTTGAGAATCAGAAACGCCGCTTTTAAGTTCAAAAAGGCCGTAGTTTGACAACTCGAAGCGCTGGCCTTTTTTCTGAAGTTCGACGACCTTGATCGAGGCCGTTCCGATGTCTATTCCCAATTTGCCTTTTTCCCCGAAAAGATTGAACATTGCCATGTATCACTCTAAGTATAGCAAAAAATGATTGGTATATATCCACAAAAGGTAATCAAATTGGCAGGGGATGCCATATTTCCCATCCGGTGTGTCGGTTGCGGCGCATACGACACTTATTTCTGTGCCGCCTGCCTGGCGGAAGTGAAAATAAAAAACGACGCGGAGCTTGTCGGAGCCATTCACGTTTTCTCGGCCGCAAATTACAGCGACAAGCTTATCCAGAGGGCATTGAAAGTTTTTAAATACGGCTTTGTCAGAGACATGGCCGGGCCTTTAGTTGAGATTGTCAGAACATACGTCGATAACATTCCGGTTATCAGTTCGGGTCTTTTGAGGGGCAATCCCCTCGTGGTTCCCGTCCCGCTCCACAAGAAGCGCTTGAACTGGCGGGGCTTCAATCAATCGGAAATTTTGGCGGAAAAAATTGCCGGGTTCTACGGACTCGAGGTCGGAAATATTCTGTTCAGGAACAAGAAAAGAAAACCTCAAGCGGATATCGAAGACAGAGAAAGCAGGATGAACAATGTGGCGGATTCATTTGCCTGCTCCGCAAACATTAATGGTAGGAACGTCGTTCTGGTGGACGACATATGTACCACCGGCGCGACCCTGAACGAATGCGCCAAAGTCCTGGCGGCAAACGGCGCCGGAAAAATAAGCGCTTTAGTCATTGCGAGAGGGTGAAAAATGTGGTAAAATTACTTGTTTTTAGGGAGAGGTGCGTGAATGGTTAAACGAATGGCTTGCTAAGCCATGACGGCGTAAGCCGTCTGTGGGTTCAAGTCCCACCCTCTCCGCATGGCTGAAAGTTCAAACAAAAAGGTTAAAAATGTACGGCCGCCGGTGGTGGTAGTTTTGGGCCATGTCGATCATGGAAAAACCAAACTTCTATCAGCTATTAGAAACGTAGCCGTGCCTAAAGAATCGGGGGGAATTACCCAGCACATCGGGGCCTACCAAGTTGAGGTTCCGCAGGAACCGAAATCCCGAGATAATCGAGGGATCCCTCATGGTATTCGGGATGATTTTGCTGGCCGCAAAATCACGTTTCTGGATACGCCCGGCCACGAGGCCTTCTCGGCCATCCGGTCGCGCGGAGCCAGGGTCGCGGACATAGCCATATTGGTCGTGGCTGCCGACGAAAGCGTCAAGCCGCAGACCAAAGAGGCCATCAAGATAATCAAGCAGGAAAAAATGCCGTTCATAGTTGCGCTGAACAAAATAGACAAAGAAGGCGCCAATGTGCAGAAGGTAAAGCAGGATTTAGCGACCGAAGAAGTGTTGGTTGAGGACTGGGGGGGAAATGTTCCGGTCGTCGAGATATCGGCCAAGCAGGGCAAGGGCATAAGTGAATTGATGGACATGATAATCCTGGTCGCGGACCTTGAGGACCTCGGAGAAGACCTTTCGTCTCCCGCTAAGGGGTTGATAATAGAATCCAACCTCGATAAGAGGGTAGGTTATGTCGCCACGGCGCTGGTCCATAAAGGAGTACTTAGATTGGGCGACTGGATAGTTGCCGGAACGGCCACGGGCAAGATAAAAGCCATGGAGGATTTTACCAGTGCTTCGATTACCGAGGCCAGGCCATCCCAGCCGGTTCGTATCATCGGCTGGTCATCGGCTCCCAATATCGGGATAGAGTTTAGTTCCGCCGGAAGCAAAGATGAAGCCGTTAAGATCGCCGAAGATAACGTCAACCTTGCTCCCCTCTTGTCTTTCTTCTCGGGCGCGCAGGAGACACCCGAGAACAAGGCCATGCTGAACATTATTTTCAAATCGGACGTGACCAGTTCGCTGGAAGCCATTGATTCGGTTTTGAGGACGATAAAGTCCGAAGAAGTCGGTTACAGGGTGATCGGGCACGACATCGGCAACATCACGGAAGCCGATGTTAAAACCGCTATCGCCGGAAAGGGCCAGGTAGTGGGATTCAGGGTTACCGCGGATGACTCGGCCAAAAAGCTCGCCGAACGTGAAGGAGTTAAGATGGCCACCTTCGACATTATCTATGAGTTGATAGAATACGTCAGAGAGCAAATGGCGGATCTTTTGGGGCCGGTCATCACTAAAATAGCATTGGGAAAACTCAAGGTACTCGCCACTTTCAAGAAGGACCCCAAGTTCCAGGTCATCGGCGGAAGGGTTATTTCGGGCAAGGCCATCAGGGGCGCGTTTGCCGACGTTCTTCGTGGCGGAATAGTGATTTGTAACGGTCGTATCGGCCAGCTTCAGCACAACAAGGAGGACCTGCCGGAAGTCAAAGAGGGGCTTGAAGCAGGCATAAAGCTCGAAGTAATTCCTGGCCAGCCATTCCAAGAAATCCAAGTCGGAGATATGTTGGAGATATATGAGGAGCAGAAGACAGCCAGAACTCTATAAGAGTTCTGGAATTATCAATTTTCAATTTACAATTTTCATTGAATTTTCAATGATTCAATTTAAAAATGGTGCCGTGGCGAAGTGGAAACGCGATCGTCTGCAAAACGATCATGCATGGGTTCGATTCCCATCGGCACCTCAGCTTATGGCAAAAACCATTCTCGTAACCGGAGGGTGCGGATTTATCGGCAGCCATTTCGTTAGGCAGTTTAAAAAAGCCAGAATTCATGATAAAATATAGACGCTCGCGGAAACTGTAAAATGGTATCAGGATAACCCAGTATGGATAAAGAGTGCTGTGAGGCGTCTAAAAAAAGCGAAGTCCCGCACCATGCTTCGCTCTGGTGCTGGGATAAATCCGCATATTCAAATTTGAAATAATGCCGGGGTGGCGAAACAGGAAACCGCAGGTGACTTAAGATCACCCGCTCGCAAGAGCTTGAGGGTTCGAGCCCCTCTCCCGGCACAAAAAAATAAGAGCCCTCTTACTTGAGGGTTTCTTTTTTGATGATGTCGGTTACGTTCAGTTTGTTGCTACCGCAACTCCTACATGTGGACTCTTGAAATTCGGCATCCCAGATATTGTTACAGTCGAGACATTGATGCCGTCTTTGAACTTTTATCTGAAGCTTCATTTCATCTCCGTAAGGCATTTTGTCTATCCTTGTAAGTAAAGCGAACTAATTATAGATTATATTATAATCCTAAAGCAATCAAAGGAGTAGGACCTTGAAAATCTTACTGACCGCCGCAGCGACCCTTCTTTTTCCATATATTGCTTTTGGGCAGAGCTTTCGGGCGCTGAATCAGCAGGTTCAGCAGGGCGGAGTGCTGGTGCTTCGCGTTGCTCCCCAATGGCAGGGGCCGCAAGTGAGCATTGCGGTTTTCGCCAAGCATTATCTTCCCAATAGATACGGCGATGTCTACATCGGGATTGATAAAAGCATTGTTCCCGGAAAACATATCGCCACCCTGGTCGAATACGGCCGAGGGATTCGCTTGAGCTGGGATTACGAAGAAATAGAAGTTGTTGACAAGAACTTACCTTCAAGGACCAGAAGGCCGTTTGTTCCCAACAAAAAATGGGAACGAGAGAGGGAAACTATCAGACAAGCCTTCGATGGCGGGGATTATTTTGAAAAGTATTTTAACGGAGAATTTGTAAGGCCACTGGATAGAGCGGTAATAGATCAGAATAGAACTATCGGCGACGAGTCAAGTCCTTTTGGAACTAACCACAACGGCGTAGATTTAATAACTCTTGACCCTAAAACTAGAAGACATAAACGACCGGTCAAGGCCATAAATTCAGGGAAGATTGCTTTAATCGCCAGGAATTACTCTACCGATGGTAACATGATGATCATTGACCATGGTTCCGGAATTTTTTCTGTTTATATGCACTTGTCCAGGTTTTTGGTATCAAAAGTCGGCCAAACGGTTAAAAAGGGTGATGTTGTGGCGATGTCAGGCGATACAGGCAGCGCCAGAACAAGGCCAAGTTGTAAAAATTGCGGTCCTCACCTTCACTGCTCAGTCAAAATAAGAAGTAAAGATGGGAAAAGCGATGTCTATGTGGATCCCCTGGCGTTTATAGAGACAATGAATAGGATCTTTTGATCCTATTTTTTATCATGGAATCTTTCGTGGACTTCGCGAAGTTGTTTATCGGTCACGTGAGTATATATTTGGGTCGTGGTGACCGAAGAATGGCCTAAAAGTGCCTGGACGGAGCGGATATCGGCGCCGTTACGCAGAAGGTCGGTAGCAAAAGAGTGACGGAGAGTGTGGGGCGAAACCTTCTTTCTAATGATGCCGGCCTTGATGGCGTATTTTCCGACTATTCTCTGAATGCTTCTCGGCGTCAGGCGCAGGTTCGACTCCTTTGAGAAACTTTTTGAGCGCGGAATCCTGATGAACAGAGCCTCGTCGGCATCCACTCGCTTTTTGAGATATTGGTCCAAAGAGTCCTTCGCGTTGTCTGATAAAAACACGACCCTTATCTTACTGCCCTTTCCGCGAATCGAGACCTCTCCTCTTTTGGGGTCTATTTTGTCCCTGTCCAGCGCGCACAATTCGGATACGCGCATTCCGGTGCTGAATAAAGTACCGAGAACCGCCCGGTCTCTTAAGGTATCCAGATTGTTGTCTTCTGGAGATTTTAATAATCTTTCCAATTCATCCGCTTCCAAAAATGTGACTTCCCGGTCCTCCTGTTTCCCCAATTCCACCTTCTCCGCCGAAACGGATTTAATGTCTCTTTTGGCTAAGTATTTCAAGAAATTGCGCAGGGCGATTATGTGGTAGTTCTGGGTAACTTTTTTAAGCGGCTTACCCTCGTCGTCCTTGAAGCGGTTCAGATAAAGACGGTATTGTCTGATCAGGTCTTCGGTTATGCCTGCCGGGCTGGAAACCTTGGTGAATTGTAAAAATCTATTCAAATACCGCCCGTAGTTTTCCACGGTTTTAGCCGAGCGGTTCTTCTCTATCTCCAAATGCTCCAAGTATTGAATTTTGAGGGTTTTGATGTCCATTTATCCGATTATATCTAATATGTCGCAAAATGTTGAGTTGATAACAGAATCTTTAGGTGTTATGTTTTAGGCGCTTCATTTAATAATTTAAGAAGGGGCAATGAAGTTCTTTAAGCAAGAAAGATGTGTTGGTTGGTTGGCAATAGTCGGTTTGGCGCTAACCTGGGCGGTGGTTATTGGAATTATGGTTTTTGTATATTTGCATGTTAGTTATCAGAAACATGCCGAAGAATATTTCGGTGTTACGATCAGCCGGGACTTTTCCGAAGAAAAGAAAATACTGCTTAGGCCGCTGGTTGAAGGGAGAATAAGGGCCATGGCGGAAATATACGCTGAAGCCGCGGCGGCGGGAGCCGGATTCAAAGAACAGAAAAACTCCCGGCGATCTGATCTTTACCGGGCCTGCGCGGCAGCCAAGTACTTTGAACTGATTGACGATGACTATATATGGTGCCGATAGCACCATTTTTATTTGCCAGGTAGTGAATTTTTGAGTTGGCTCTGCCATTTGCGACCCCAAGACCGCATCTCAAAAATCTACTACCTGGTTTGCATTTTTTGTGAATTCAGGTATACTAAAGAGGAACATGTTAACCCCCAAAGAAAAATTAAAAGTCATCGAGAAGGTCCAGATACATGACAAGGACACGGGTTCTGCCGAGGCGCAGATCGCTTTGTTTACCGAAGAAATAGAGCAGTTGGCCAAGCATCTGAAGAAGCACCAGAAAGACAACAGCTCCCGCCTGGGCTTGCTCAAAATGGTTTCAAAACGAAAGCGGCTCTTGGACTACCTCAAAAGGGTCAATCCGAAAAGACACTTGGCGGTCATCAAGAAGCTCGGTCTCGAAAAGTAATCAACGACTAACAACCAACTACAAACGACAGGAGATTAAAATATTATTAATCGAAATAGTCGTAGGTCGTAGGTCGTAAGTTGTAAGTAAAAGTTGTCGCATAAGACCACAGTACCCCAAAGAAAAAACCACCGAGTCGGTGTTTTTGTCGATGTCAGCAATATGTATCATTCGGCCAAGAATCTTTATCACGGCAGAGTTAACTTCGGAGAACTTTTAAAATTGGCAACCGCTTCTCGGCAGCTGGTCAGAGCTGTCGCTTATGTGGTCAAATCGGATACCGAGGAAGAAAAGGCGTTCTTCAATGCTCTGGAAAAGGCGGGATATGAGTTAAAATCCAAGGACTTGCAGGTGTTCCCGGGCGGCATGAAAAAGGGCGACTGGGACGTGGCCGTAGCGGTTGATGCGATAAGTTTATCCAAGCAGTTGGATGTGGTCGTGATTGTCTCCGGCGATGGCGACTACGAACCGCTGGTGGAGTATCTTAAATTCAGCGGAGTTATCGTTGAGGTTATGGGTTTCCGGAGAAGCACCAGTTCGAAACTGGTGGATGTTGCCAACAACTTTATCGACTTGGACGAAGTTAAAGATAAAGTCGTATTAAAAAAATAATCGGACGGATAACGGGGTGAGGAGCAACAAGAAAATAGGGTTCAGGTCAAAATTCTTAAATTGTTGAGGATTCTGATCTGAATCTGTCGGTTGCTCTATTTTCCGGGTACCCGTCCACATTTCGGATGGAAGTAAAAACGTATAAGACGGAGTTTGCGGAGAAGCCGCTTTCGGTCGAATTCGGGCGTCTCGGCGGGCAAGCTAACGGTTCTTGCCGCGTTCAGTACGGCGAAACAACCGTGCTTATCAACGCCACCATGTCGGCTCACCAAAAGCAGGTGGACTACATGCCCCTTTCGGTTGATTACGAAGAAAAGTATTATGCCGCCGGCAAGATTAAGGGCTCAAGGTGGATAAAAAGAGAAACCCGCCCTTCGGATGAAGCCATTTTGTCCGGCCGAGTTATTGACCGCGCCATTCGCCCGCGATTTGACCACAACATCAGGAACGAGATCCAGGTCGTCGCAACGGTCCTTTCTTTTGATGGAGTGAACGATCCGGACATGCCCGCTCTCTTTGGGGCATCATTAGCTCTTATGACCTCCGATATTCCCTTTGACGGCCCGATTGCTGGGGTAAGGGTCGGCAGAGTGGGCGGCAAACTGATATTCAACCCTACCTACAAAGAAAGAGCCGAAAGCGATTTCGACGTCGTTGTTGCCGGAACAGCCAATAAAATAAATATGATTGAGGCCGGAGCGAAAATAGTTCCCGAAAAAAACATAGCCGAAGCCATAACAGCCGGGTTTCAAGAGTTTCAGGGTTTAATAAAGTTTCAAAGTAAGATTGCGGCAGAAATGGGAAAAAATAAGAAAGAATTGGTCGTGTTCAGCCGAGATGAAGCTCTTGTGCTGACTGTCAGGAATTTCGCCGACCCGAAGCTCGAGAAAACCCTCTTTGCTCCCGGAAAAACAAAGGGTGAATTTTATGAGGGACTTGGCCAGATAAAAGAAGAAACCATGGCTTACGTTAAAGAGCAGTATAAGGACCATCCCGAATTGGGCAAAAAAATGGCCGAGACCGATGCTATTTTTGAAGAAGAGATAGACCGTATCGTCCACAGGAATATTCTTACGGAAGAAAAGAGGCCCGATGGTAGAAAGGTTGACCAATTGAGGGACTTAAATGCCGATGTCGGCATTATCCCCCATACTCACGGGTCGGGATTATTTAACAGAGGAACAACCCAAGCCCTTTCCATGCTTACTCTTGCTGCTCCCGGTATGGAGCAATGGATAGAAACGATGGAAATAAACCTCACAAAAAAGAGATTCATGCACCATTATATTTTCCCGCCTTTCAGTGTGGGTGAAGTGGGCAGGATGGGCGGAGGCGGACGGCGTGAAATTGGCCACGGGGCTTTGGCCGAAAGGTCTCTGGAACCGATAATTCCGGCAAAAGATAAATTCCCTTACACGATCAGGGTTGTCTCCGAAATACTTTCATCCAACGGCTCTTCTTCTATGGCCTCGGTGTGCGGTTCTTCGCTGGCCTTGATGGACGGCGGCGTGCCCATCAAATCCCCTGCCGCCGGTATCGCGATGGGACTGATGTTTGATGAAAAAGGAGAGAAGTATAAGATCCTTACCGATATTCAAGGTCCGGAGGACCATCATGGCGACATGGATTTGAAAGTTGCCGGAACCAGAGACGGCGTGACCGGAATGCAGATGGATGTAAAGGTAGAAGGCATCACAACCGAAATAGTCGAAAAAGCCCTTGAGCAGGCCAAAAAGGCGCGTTTGGAAATACTCGAGGTCATGGAAAAATCTATCTCCACTCCACGCCCAGAGTTGTCTCAATATGCTCCCCGTGTGGAAACGATTAAAATAAATCCCGCCAAAATAGGCGCTTTGATAGGCCCTGGAGGCAAGGTTATCAATGACATAATCGAGAGGACCGGAGCCGAGATAGACATTGAAGACGACGGTTCGGTTTTTGTCACGTCGCTTACTCCGGAGGGAATGAAAAAGGCAATGGAGTTAATTAAAGACATCACCTATGAGCCCCAGTCGGGAGACGAGTTTGACGGCACGGTTGTAAGCATCAGGGACTTCGGCGCCTTTGTTGAAATAATGCCCGGCAGGGACGGGATGGTTCATATCTCCGAAATAAGCAATGAACGAGTGGGCAAAGTTTCCGATGTTTTGAAAATGGGCCAGAAAGTCCACGTTTGGGTCAAAGGCGTGGATGATATGGGCAAAGTTTCTCTTACGATGAAGGGGCCGAGATAAGCTCTCCAGCCCCAATACCCAAGACCGACCGATAGTTCGGCTTTCCGGCGAAACCGACTATCTACATGCTACAGAGTTTCCCGGCTAAAGCACGGGAACCTACTCCGAGACGGCGTTTTGGTCGCCTTTGGCGACACCAAGCCAAAATGCCTGCGCAAGTTCGTTCTGTGGGTATTGGGGCTTTCGCTTGAAGTTAAGTATTATAAAACCGGCCCCAAAGGCCGGTTTTATAATTGACCCCGTAGTGAATTTTCCGAAATTTTTTGGCGACTTTGTCGCAATCGGAAAATCTACTACAGGGTTGACAAATGGGTTTTAAGTGTGGTATACTTTAAATACAGTTCGTTCTGTCAAAACTCAGTATGCGCTGAGCTGGAAGGCAAAGCGTAGGAGGAGAAAATGCAGCAAGTTATCAGAGATGGCCCGGTCAGTGTCGACTACGACCCAGAGAAGAAAGAGTTAGTGATCCGAAACAAGGTTACGGATCATGCGTGTCCTGGTCGCATCCGTTTCTTCGATGACGGGAAGATACTCGTGTCGCCATTCGGACCGTTCGAACTTGTTGGCAACAGTATCAAGTTTGGTTAGTAGCCTCGACACAGGAGGTATCAGCGGTCATCATTTGAAGACCACTGGACCTTCTGTGCGGGCTTTTTTTGTTTGGGAAAATAATCAAGCGGAGCCAAACATTCTCTCTGACATACCCGCAGGCAAGTCATGAAATGAAAGGCGGACAATAAAGAGTCCGAAATAATAGGTCGAGCGGTCGCCAAAGGCGACAGGCAAGTGCGGGTTACCTGTTATTTCGGGAACTCTTTCCAGACGCTCTTGAATTGAATGGCGAAGGCGAGGACCGGATGGAAGAGAGGATGTTTGGCGGAGCGTCCTTTGTTTACAACTTTATTTTGTTGTTGTGCTAAAATGAATTTAATCAAATAGCCAATAGCGAATAGCCAATAGCGAATAGTAAAAAACTAGTCGCTAATCGCCAGTCGCTAATTGCTAATCATGGCTGACGATCAAGGAGGACCGAAAATCGCAAGCATAGACGAATTGGTCAATGAACTGACCAAGAAGAATTCTTCACCACCCAAGCCACCAATGGGCGGTCAGTTTCAACCTAATCCTGCCCCGGCGCCTGCTCCTTCACCAGCGCCCCAGACGGCAGTTCCGCAGCCGGAAATACCCAAACCAAAGTTCACTCCTCCGCCTCTTCCGTCGGCAATGCCAAGACCGGCTACTCCTTCGACGGGCTCCCAGCCTTCGCAAAGCTATGGCGGGCAGGCAGGACCTTCGGCTGCTCCGGCCCCAATGCCAGCTCCTACACCAAAGCCATCCGCACCGCCTCCGTCAGCCGCGGCACCTGTAAAAGAATACCAGTCGTCCATCAGGACAATGAAAGAGGATATTTCAACATTAAAAATGGGTCAAAAACCTGCCGGGGTTGATGTTCCCAGGAAAGTTGAAGCACCTGTACCGAGCGGCCCTCCCGGACCCAAGATAGTTCCGCCGCCCAACACTCCAGGACAGTTCAAAATGCCTTCTGCGGGGCTGGGTCAAGCTGAAAAAGCTGCTCCCCTTCCTCAAACTAAAGAACCCATCTCTCCACCCATGCCTACCGGCAGACAGGCAGTTCGAGGACCCAGCTTACCGCCAGCCGGTAGGCCCGCTCCTCTGCCAGTTGGCGGACCGCAAAAGTCCCAAATATATGCGCCTCCTTTACCAACAGGAGGAATATCCGGCAGTCGGAATCGCTTATTCGGGATTATCATCGGAGCCGCGGTTTTGTTCGGCGCGCTTTACTGGTTCCTGGTCTTAAGGGTTCCCGAGCCGGAAGTAGTCCTGGAAACACCCACGCCAACCCCCGTGGCAACACCAATACCCGACTTAAGCTCTGTTTTGGCTGGATTAGAAAGCCAGACAGTTTGTACCGCTGGTTGTACTGTGGATGATTTTATTTCAAATATTAGCAGTGGGACGATAAATGGCGGACAATTTAAAAAGGTTTATTTGAGTGAAAATGACACATCCGGTAATGTGGCTGAGGTTTTAGATTCTTTGGGCCTAGTATATCCTGCCCGGCTTAAAGAATCATTGGGCCCCGATTCTTTTGTTTTGACGTATGGCCAAAAAGAAATATTTGATTCAAAAGGATTTCTTGTAATAAGCGCTCCTGTAGAAAAAAGGTTTGTGTTCATATCTGAAGTCAAGGATTCATCCCTAGTTAATCAAGAAGCAAAAGCATGGGAACCGACCCTGACCGAGGCCTTCCGGCAATTATTCGGCTTAAATCCGGCGCAACAACCAGAACCTAATTTTCTAAACAACACCTACCAGGGCTCCGCCATAAGGTTCAGGAATTTCCCCTACGCTGACAGAAGCATAGATATCGGTGTTGTTTCGGCAATAAACGGGAAAAGTTACCTTGTTATTGCCGGCTCGAGGGAATCAATGTTCGCTACTATAGATGTTTTGAAGGGTCTTACAGTATTAAGTTCACCAACCCCGCCTCCGTCACCTATTCCGTAACAGTGTCACCCAGTGTCACCAATAAATGACAATGTTAGAGCCATATTTTGATGGTGACACTGATTGGTGACATGGTGACAAAAGTTATCCACATGGTGACATTGACGTGTCACCTTAAAGAGTTAAAATGAAAGTAGGTCTTTCGCTGGTTGTCTGACACGTTCGTGGATTGCCGGCAATTCATTAGGGCTTTCGCGGCCCACTAAGGCGCAGTGCTCACACTCGCAATTCATTTGTTTTTGCTCAGGAGCGCTCTGCGCCTTTTAAGTTTTTATCCAAGAGTGAAACGATTGGCTTACAAAAACTTAACCCCGCACCAAACCCGCCCCCTTTCTGAATGGCGGTCAGCGGAAAAGATTGGTGCGGGGTTGTTTTATTAAAATATTATCGTTATCATATATATTTATGACTAAAGATGAACTCCAAAAATTATACGAAGACCTCGAGCTGGAAGAAAAGAATTTAAGGAAGCAGTTGGCCGAAATAGCCGAGCAGAATCCCGCCATACGGGGCGATTATCAGGTTAAGGTTCCCGAATATGGAGAACATGAAGACGAGAACGCCATGGAGGCGACCGACCTGGACAGGAATTTTGCCATGGAAAGGGAGCTGGAAAACAAGCTCAACGAAATATTGAAGACCAAAGAAAAGATCAAAAAAGGAACTTATGGAAAATGCGAGAGTTGCTCTGCCGAAATAGCGCCGGCCCGGCTTAAGGTAAGGCCGGTAGCGGCACTTTGCATAAGTTGCGCCAAGTCAGGTAGTAAATCCAACTAAATTCACCCCCACACTCATGTATGAGTGTGGGGGTTCGACCCGGAGGGAGTCGAACCCCCTTTTGTCCACTAGATTATTTTCATCGGCAATATCCGGGATAGATGCCAAACTCATAGAAGTTGAAGCCGATTCTTTTCCCGGCCTTCATTCTTTTACCGTCGTCGGCTTGCCGGACAAATCGGTTCAGGAGGCCAAGGACCGGATATCTTCCGCTATTAAGAATAGCGGATTTCAGGCACCCAACAGAAAACACAAGAAAATAGTGGTTAATCTGGCCCCGGCAGACATAAAAAAGGAAGGTCCTTCTTATGACCTTCCCATTGCTTTGAGTTTTCTGGTCGAGACGAACCAACTCAAGTTCGACTCCTCAAAGACCCTTTTCATGGGCGAGCTCTCCCTGGATGGATCATTGAAACCCACAAACGGGGTTTTGGCGTCGGCGATATTGGCTAAAAATCAGGATTTTAAGGAGATCATTGTCCCCTATCAGAACGTTGATGAAGCCGCCGTTATCGGCGGATTGAATGCGGTCGGGGCAAGAACGATAACCGAAGTCGTCAACCACCTCAACGAGATAAAAAGAATAAAGTCGTCCCCACCCTCGAGAGTTCCGGAAAAATCCAGTGATTTGGCTCTTTTCTCTTCGATCCAGGGCCAGGAATCAGCCAAAAGGGGCATTACTATTGCCGCCGCCGGCTTCCACAATGTTCTTATGTGGGGCCCTCCCGGTTCCGGTAAGACCCTTCTTTCCAAAGCTCTGGTCGAATTAATGCCGAAAATGTCGGTTGCCGAGTCGCTGGACGTGGCCAAGATATACAGCTCCGTCGGGTTGTTGAAAGGCAGTCCCCTGTCTCTGGAAAGGCCATTTCGCAGTCCACACCACACAACCTCCGCTCCGGCAGTTATCGGAGGAGGCGCTTGGCCCAAGCCCGGAGAGATAAGTTTGGCCCATAGAGGGGTGCTTTTTCTTGATGAATTGCCTGAATTTCCCAGGAATGTTCTGGAAGCCCTCCGTCAGCCCCTCGAAGATGGTAAAGTAACCGTATCGAGAGCTGCCGGCTCGGTTGAACTGCCGGCCAAGTTTATGCTAACGGCGGCCATGAACCCATGTCCCTGCGGGAATCACGGCGAGGAAAAGCTTGCCTGTATCTGCTCCCTTATCTCAATATTGAGGTATAGAAAGAAGATTTCCGGCCCGCTCTTGGACAGGATAGACATTCAACTTAATGTTCCGCGCGAAACAATCGTCCGGGGGACGATTGTTTCCGTCACCGCAGGGGCGGCTGGGGGCGATCCTCGCCCCAAGATAAAGCTTGCCCAAGAGATCCAGCAGGCCAGATTCAAAGGTTCCGGTATTTTGTTCAACTCCGAAATAAACTACAAAAATATAGATAAATACTGTGTTTTGAGCCGAGAGGCGGACGAATTTTTGAATAGATCGGCGAACATAAACTCCCTGTCCCTAAGGTCCTATCACAAGATAAAGAAACTTGCCCGCACCATAGCCGATATGGACGATTCTGAAATTATCCACGAGAAACACATAGCCGAAGCGGTCGGATTGAGGATTAACGACAAAATGGCCTCTGACTTGGCGTAGATAAAAGCGAAGCCCTAACACTTTTTACATCCAGTCCTCGCCTTCGTCACTCACCTTAAAACGTCTGTAAAGAGCATCTAAAATAACAGGTAACCCTCGCTTGCCTCCAAGCTAAAGCTTGGCGCTCGACCTATTATTTTAGGCCTCTTTATTGTCCGTCTTTCAGCTCATGACTCGCCTGCGGGTATGTAAAAAGCGTCATGGCCTTCGCTTTAAGTTAACAAAAAGCTCCCGGCCATATCCCTATCATTCAGCACTCCTGGAGCGATACGGTAACATAAAGAGCATCCGAGATAGCAAAGAACAAATATAGCGAAGCGCTCTTGTTCTTTGCGTTAATGAGGATGCCCGCACAGGATGTTCCGTGCGGAACACTTCGGTTGGCTCAGTGTCGGCATTAGGCGTCTATGTTCTTGAAGTGCTTGATTTTGGCCACATGTCTGGCTTTATCCAGAGTTAGGGACAAGATGTCTATTTGCCATTCCTGGTCTGGGCCGCATCTTTTGTCGGTCAAGTATGTCCTGGCCGCTCTGACTATCCTTTTCAGCTTTTCCTTGTTCACTCTTAATTCCGGCTCAAACCCGGTTATTTCTTTGCTATTGGCTTTAACTTCAACAAAAACCAAAACTCCTTCTTTTTCGGCTATTACGTCTATTTCTCCCCACGGTTTTCTGTAATTTAAGGCCAAAATTGTATAATTTCTGGATTGCAGAAACTCGGAAGCGTATTTTTCCGCCAAGGCCCCAAATTCGGACGTCTTTGATTCCATGGGACATAATTTAGCACTAAAATTATAAAGTTAATATCAACAGTTACGAATTGACCCCGGGTTTCTAAAATGCTATCTTTACTTCTGTAATTCTCGCAAGAGGGTTTTTGCTTTTTAGGGAAGTTTTAATTACTAAAATCGATTAGTACTAAACTCAAAAATTTCATAGCGTCTTTGCGTGGGAAATTGATAATCCCGGAGAGCCGTTTTTCCAATTTCTACGGCGTTCTGCTCCTGGCCCTGTTTTTGATTGCTTTCAAGGGTGGTTCCGGAGAGGGCCAGTCCAGTTTGTTCAGCAATTTGATAAGGAAATACGTCGAAGAAACCTCCGCCTCCATAATCTCTTATACGTCGCACAATCAAGTGGCGGACCTGACCAGTTTGGCGGTTATGCAGGATATGGGTCAAGGTGGGGAGGATACTGATTTGGAACTGTCTACCATTCAAGACAGTTCTTTTTTGTCTAATAATCCGGTCACTATGGACTATCTGGACTTCGGCTTCAAGCAGAACCAGATAGCCAAATATGAAGTTCAGCCGGGGGATGCGCTGTCTTTTATTGCCTCCGACTATGGCGTAAGCATCAATTCCATTATTTGGGCCAATGGTTTGACTAAAGCGGACAACATCAGTCCGGGACAGATATTGAGAATACCTCCAGTTACCGGTGTTATTCACAAGATAAAGAAAGGTGATACCCTCGATTCCATTGCCAAGAAATATGGAGCTGAAAAAGAAAAAATAATTCAGTTCAACAGGCTTTCTGACAGCGGCATACTGGCGGTAGATGACGAATTGGTGGTGCCTGATGGGAAAATGGCCTCTCCGGCCAATGTCCAGGCAACGACAGCTGCAAGATTCTCTCATTTGCCTGATCTGGGTGATTATTTCCTTATTCCAACCACCGGCCGTAATTGGAGAAGAATTCACGGCAGGAACGGAGTAGATATTGCCAACTCATGCGGAACGCCGATATTTGCTTCTGCCGACGGTTCTGCCGCCATAGTTGATGGGGTGGGATATAACGGGGGATTCGGTAAGTTCATAAAATTGATCCATTCCAACGGGACAGAAACGCTTTACGCTCATGCAAGCAAACTGCTTATTACTTCAGGCCAACTTGTCCAGAGAGGCCAACAGATAGCTTTGATTGGAACAACCGGCCGCTCGACCGGTTGCCATTTACATTTCGAAGTGCACGGCGCCAAAAATCCTCTATTGAAATAAGTCGTTCCGCTCCCGCCAATCCCCACCCTCATCGCTCCGCCCCTCTTCGCTCGGCCGACAATCCATCTCAGACACGCCTCCGGTCGCCCAGCGTGCGACCTCGGCCACATTCGCCACGGCTTTTCGAATCCGGTTCAGATCAATTATAACCGGATTCGCCATGCGAAAAGCCGGGTCTCAAGTGTCTTCAATTGGATTGTCGGCCTGCGCTTAGTAAGGCGAGGTGGCAAACGGTCTAAAACAGGAAGGAGCTTTCGCTAAACACTTAAAGCGAAAGCCCCTCTCCATTTGTAGACCGTCTGCGTCGAGGGTAACACAATGCTTGAATTAACTGATAATTTGCTTAGATAACAAATTTTAGCCGGAAAACCCGCCTAAGTTTTACAAAGTAAAATTTAGGCGGGGCAAACGGATGCTAAAATTTGTTAAGCAAATTGAAGTTTAATTCGAGCATTTGTCCGAAGATGACGAAGTCATAAGCAGTCACTGTCTCGTACGGGATTGACATCTCGGTAGCATATTATAGAATACCTTTAAGCTTTTATTTGATGGAGGGCTTGGATGAAAAAGCTAATCGCTCTTTTTGTTTTTCTTTTCACGCTTGGTGCGGCTATCGATACGAAGGCCCAGACCGTGATCAGGCCTGACTATGTTCAGGTTCCAAATCAGGGCTATCCCACACACCCTGTTCTTGTGAGGAATGTCAGTCCATACGAACTGGAAGTCATTGTCAGATGGGCCGGCATGAAAACGGACTACCATTTCGGTGTGGATGCCAAAAAAGACGCGGAAGTTATGCTTCCTTCGTATGTCCGGCTGAATGTCCGGGCTTGGGTCAGGGTCTACGACCAAAGGGGGAGAAAAAACTTGAAAGAGATGAAATTCCTTTGGTATTACGACGAAGCGTTGAAGAAAACGGTATTCTGGTTCCCGCGTTTCAAGTAGCCAAGGTTTTAAGCCATTTTCCGAGCCCATTGCGGGCTCTTTACATTTAAACTAAATAGTGATATAATATAAGGTATAGTAGGTAAGTTTCTTTGACATGCAGTTTTTGTCCCGCCATGGCGGGACTGGGAGGAGAGAGATGAGACGATTCATTCGTGTCGTTGCCGTTGTTCTCGTTGGTTTTGCGGCTACCGGCTGCGCAACCGGCGGGTACTTGGGTCCCAAGCCCTATGGAGGGCCGCTGGGTGACGTCATGGCGGGGAATCTCGCGATAACGTGCCCGGGGGACTACTTCGTCGGAGGAGGCATCAACCGGTGTCTCCGCGATATCGGCGGGGATTTCGGCCGGTACTCGAACCATCCCATGTATCGCGGCGGGATGGGCGGGCCACAGCTTTCGCAAGCTGATAAGCTTTCCGTCTTCTGCGGTCTGGGCGGTTCCGCCGTGGCGATGTTGCTCGACGCGAGCGTCAAGAAGATCCTCGGCGCGGGGTTTTTATCCGCTGCCGTCTGTGAGGTAGCGGCGTCTGTCTCTAACCGAGGCAACAAACAGCCACAGGGCCAGCAGGTCCGTATCGCAAGCGACGGAACTCCCGTCGCTGTCGGCCGGCCTGTTATCCCAGCAGCGCAGGGCTATCAGCCCATCGGCGACTCCGTTCCGTCCGATCCGAAGTGGTACATCCGCAACATGACCGGCGGGCGCGGAGAGCTCTGGAACGGGAACCGGTTCATCAAGGTTCTCGAGCCGGGCGAGAGTTACGGCGTTTTAAACCCGAGCGGGGTCAAACTCGTCATCCTTGTTCCCACGAAAGAGGGGACACTGGAGCCCGCTGAAGCGCTTCGCAAGCCGCGCCGCGACGGCTGGGACATGGTGGTTCCCTCGGTCCAGTAACGAGGGGTGCCTCACTTCAAACAAGGAGAAAAGTCATGGCACATGTAAGGTTCAACGGATATCGGGAATTCGTCTCGGACGAGGTTCTGTCGGTCGAAGAAGAGCGATGGGGACTTCACGGTCCCGCCCATACGCGGTGGGTCGAGAAGCACGTCTACTGGGTCCTTCCGGTAGGCACGCTGTTCCTGGTCGCTCTGCTCTTCCTCGTTTTCTTCTGGGGATTCGGGGGGAGCTTCAGGGCAGCGAGGGGCACGGCATTCACGCAGAGGACCGGCCAGGGCTGGATTCCCGTCCAGCCGGTACAGCCGATCCCGTCGCCGGCGGTATCCACTCCGCCGCCGCCCACGCAAGTGCCTGCCACGCCTCCACAAGTGACCGTGAACGTTCCGGACCGCATCCAGGTTAATGCGACTGTCCGGAACGTCACAGCGCCTCCGTCTGCTCCGGCTCCCAGCCGAGAGCTGACGCCGGAGGAGAAGGCGAATCAGTTCTGGGATCGCAGGCTCAATCGCGAGCCCTGAAACACACCCGTTAGTTTGCAACCCCGTTCATCGGGGCCATCGCAAACGGCGGGTTTTTTCTTTGCGGCCACCTCGCTTTTTCGCGACGCCTTATCCCACGAGGAACCACGTCAAACCCTGTTGGGTTTGCGTTCTCTTTCGGTCCGGGGTGGCCTGTGAACGTTCCTCTTAGTGATAAGGCCGTCGCCTCAAAGCTAAACGGCTCACTTCTATGAGCCGTTTTAAAGCAAAGCCCATTCCCGTTTTAGACCGTTTGCCTCCGAGGGTAACATAATGATTAAATTAATAGATAATTTGCTTATTCAATAAATTTTAGCCGGAAAATCCTGAGTCTGCGAAGGAGGAACGGATGCTAAAATTTATTAAGCAACATTGAGAGTTAATTTAAGCATTTGTCCGAAGGAGACCGAAGGCGCAGGCAACAGGTCGAAAATGGTGATTTATCACTCCAACAGCCCAAAAGATACTCAAAGATTAGCAGCAAAAATTGCCAGGGAAACAGAATCCGGTGTCATTCTTTTAGAAGGGGAGTTGGGCGCCGGCAAGACCACTTTTGTCCAGGCGTTCGCCAGAGCTTTAGGGGTCAAAGCCAAAGTAAAAAGCCCCACATTCAATATTATTAAAAAGTATAAAATCCCTTTTCGTTCTAATGGCTATTCGCTAATGGCTATTCGCTATTTGTATCACATTGATTGCTATCGCCTGAAAGACCACAAGGAAGCGATACCGCTGGGCATCCAGGATGTTTTTTCCGCCGCAGGCGGACCCGCCTCTGGCGGGAAAGCATCGCAGAGTGTTGTTCTTATTGAATGGCCGGAAAGAATAAGCAAAGTTTTACCCAAAAAACGTATTAGAGTGCATATTGATCATATAGATAAGAATAAACGTAAAATAACAATTTCTAATTTCTAATTACTAATGACTAAAAAACTGATTCTTATTGATGGCCATGCGCTGGTTCACAGGGCGTTCCATGCCCTGCCGCTATCAATGAGCTCGCCCAACGGCATTCCCACCAACGCGGTCTATGGCTTCGTTTCCGTCTTGATAAAAACCATCAAAGATTTGAGGCCGGATTATATTGTGGCCACTTTCGACCTAGCCGGTCCGACGTTCCGCCACGAGGAGTTCGCCGAATACAAAGCCCACCGGGAAAAGGCCCCGGACGACCTTCATGTCCAGGTGCCGCTGGTCAAAGAAATACTGGGCGCATTCGGCATACCCATCTACGAGAAAGAGGGCTTTGAGGCCGATGACCTGATTGGTTCTATTGCCGAGATCACCAAGAAGCACAAAGATATCCAGACCATCATTGCCACCGGGGACCTGGACACCCTCCAGCTTGTTGAGAGCGACAAAGTCGTTGTGCGCACTCTCAAAAAGGGTGTTTCCGACACCATTTTATATACACAAAAAGAAGTCGAGGAAAGATACGGCCTAGAACCCGGGCAGATGGTTGATTTCAAGGGTTTAAAAGGCGATCCGTCCGACAATATTCCCGGCGTTCCCGGAGTGGGGGAGAAGACGGCATCAGTCCTGATAAAGACCTTTAAATCTTTGGAGGGTCTTTATCAAGAAATTTCTAATTACCAATTTCTAATTTCTACAGAGATTCCCGGGCTAAAGCACCGTGAACCTTCTCCGAGCAAACAAATTCAAAATTCAAAATCTAAAAAAAATAAAACCCAAATCAAGCCGCCGCTTTCAGAAAAGTTAATTCAGAAATTGTTGGAAAATAAAGATGTGGCGTTTTTCTCAAAGAAATTAGCTACGATTATTAGAGATGTCCCGATTCAGTTCGATATTAAAAATGCCGAGTGGAGAAAGGGTATGAAAAAAGAGGAGCTTGTAAAAATGCTGCAGGACCTCGGCATATACAGTTTGCTTAAGAGAATAAACGAACTGGATGGCGAAACTCCTGAACAGCCATCTTTGATGGCGGAAGCGACAGACGATATAAAAGTATCTTCCCTCGGTTCCCGTGAACAGGTCGGCAAGCTGATTAAAGAAATATCAAGCCGGAAAACATTTGCTTTCGACATCATTATTGAGCCGGACTTAAGCGGTCCGGGTTATATTGTTTTCGCATTAAACGAAAAACAAACAAGCGCCATTCCTTGGTCTTTGCTGGAAAACGATAAGGAAATTATCGCCGAGATAAGCGCGGTCTTTGAAGACGAAAAAATAAAAAAAACCGGACATGACCTGAAAGAACTGTCCAAGACGCTTCTGAAAAAAGGCATTCATGTTTCCGGTTTGCCTGCCCGTTCCGCAGGCGGGGATTTCGACACGAAGATTGCGGCGTATCTGATAAACTCCGATATTAAGGACTATGACTTGGATAGGGTATATTTTGTTGAATTCAACAAGAATATCGACCCGAATCCTTTGAAAAGACCGGCCTATGCCGTTGAGCTTAAGAAAGTCCAATGGGAGAAATTAAAGTCACTCGACCTTCTCTGGGTATTCGAAAAGATAGAAGTGCCTTTAGCGCCTATTTTAGCGGAGATGGAGATAAACGGGGTCAAGATAGACCGGAAAGCCATCAAAAAGCTGTCTCAAAAGATATCAGGAGAGATTGCCGGTTTGGAAAAGAAGATCTATAGACATGCCGGCGAGGAGTTCAACATAAATTCTTCGCGGCAGTTATCAGTTATTCTTTTCGAAAAACTACTTATCAAAGGCAAGGTCCGGAAGACCGGCAAAGGGGCTATTTCGACCGCGGCCACGGAATTGGAAAAACTTTCCGGTGAGCACCCGGTCATCGACCTGATACTCAAGTACCGGGAACTTCAGAAGCTCAATACCACCTACATCGAGCCATTTCCCGGGTTTGTCGAAAAAGACGGCCGTTTGAGGACAACCCTCAACCAGACCGGCACTACCACCGGCCGTCTGGCCAGCCAGGACCCCAACCTCCAGAACATCCCCATCCGCACCGAACTCGGGCAGGAATTCAGAAAGGCGTTCATTGCCGAAAAGGGCTACGACCTGGTTTCCTTTGATTATTCCCAGCTCGAACTGCGTATCGCGGCCCACATTTCCGGAGACAAGAAAATGATCGAGGCATTCAAAAAAGGGGAGGACATCCACACCCGGACCGCAGCCGAGATATTCAACGTTCCTCCCGAAAAAGTCACCGCCCATATGCGCAGAGAAGCAAAGGTGTTCAATTTCGGCCTGCTCTATGGCATGGGCATTACAGGGCTCCAGCGAGCGGCGAAGATTTCCAGGGAACAGGCCAGGGACTTTACCGCGCGTTATATGGCGGAATTTTCGGGCATTGCCCGCTATATGCAGGCGATGAGAGATGCCGTCCATGCCGACAGGTATGTCAAAACAATTTTCGGGCGCCGCCGGCAATTCAGGGAGATCGGCTCACAGGTAATTGAACTGGTCAGACAGGCCGAAAGAATGGCCATAAATATGCCCATCCAGGGCACGGAAGCCGACCTGTTAAAGTTGGCCATGATAAAAATAAACGGCCTGATCCATTCGGAAAATAAAGACCAAGACGTCCGGATGCTTCTGCAGGTCCATGATGAGCTGTTGTTCGAGGTAAAAAGCGAGCTTGTCCAAGAATGGAGCGGGAAAATAAAGGAAATAATGGAAAATATCTGGAAATTGAATGTGCCCTTAACGGTTGACGTTAAATATGGTATAAATTGGGCCCAACTGAAGCCACTGATAGCCAATAGCGAATAGCCAATAGCGAATAGTAGAGAAATATGGAAACTTTTTCTGATAATATAATATTTGTTGACACAGAGTTTTCTGACCTGAATCCCTACAAGGGGGAGATTCTTTCTATTGGATTAGTCAAACTTAGTGGAGAAGAATTGTACCTCGAGTTGGAATATGGTGGTGAGGTCAGTGATTGGGTTAAGGAAAATATTACCCCAACCCTTACCCAGCCCAAAGTTACCCGGGAAGAGGCGAAAAAGAGAATAAGGGATTTTGTGGGCGGAGGTAAGCCGTATATGGTTTCGTATGTAAACCAATACGATACCATTTATTTGTATAAGCTGTTTGCTGGTGAGGAGCACCCCTTTTTCTGGCTTCCGATCGATTTCGCATCCATGTTGTTTGCTGCTGGACGGGATCCGGAAAGTTATTCTATAGAGGATAAAAATAATTTTTTCAAAGAGATAGGGATAGACGCCTCAAAATATCATATACACAATGCTCTGGATGACGCAAAACTTCTTCGCGAAGTTTATCTGAAGACGGCTTCGAAATAAGATAAATAAATTGAATTCCAGATTAAAATAACTCTAGTGGCTATTGGATAGTCGCTAGTTGCTAAATTGCCTGAATTACCGGAGGTTGAAACAATTGTCAGAGAATTAAGAAAAAAAGTCGTCGGACTGAAAATTAAGAACGCTTGGGTTGACCCCAGACGACCAGTTAACACTGGTGTCGGGGCAGGCTGGGCCCAAATTAAAAAACAAACCAAGGGGAAGAAAATATTGAGTGTCAGGCGCCGGGCCAAATACATAGTGATGGATATTTCCGGAGACAAAACCCTGTTCGTTCATCAAAAGATATCCGGCCATCTTCTTTACGGAAAATGGAAGCTGGTCAACGGCGTGCCGAAGAGCGCAATTCATGGGCCGCTGGAAGAAGACAGGCAGAACGGATATATCCGCTTTATTCTTTACCTGAATAACGGCTATCAGCTGGGACTATCCGACCTGAGGCGTTTCGGTAAGGTTATTCTGGTGGACGACGACAAGGTCAAGGACTTGAAAGAAATAAGCGGTCTTGGCCCGGAACCGCTTGAGATAAACTTCAGCCGATTCAAGAAATTATTTGACCCTTCGAACGGGCTCAGGGCAAGAAAAAAGGGACGCCTGAAGCAGGTCTTAATGGACCCGACATTCATTGCCGGTATCGGCAACATTTATGCCGATGAGATACTCTGGGCATCCGGCCTTCACCCGCTTTCAAGGGCCGAGAACCTGGACGGAAAAGACATCAGGAGAATTTATGACCATACGATACGGATACTTAAGAAAGCTATAAAATATCAGGGCTCGAGCATGGATGATTACCGGCTGCCTTCGGGAAAGAAGGGGAGGTTCCAGGACATACAGAATGCGTATCAAAAGACCGGCCAGAAGTGTAAAAAGAAGGATGGCGGCATCATCAAGCGCCTTGTCATCGGCGCCCGTTCCGCTCATTTCTGTCCCAAGCACCAGATACTTAAATAAATTTCTAATTATTCTAATTTCTAATTAACCCAATCAAATCCCAAACCCCAATTAGGAATTAGGTCAATTAGAGCAATTAGGTCAATTTTCAATCAATGAAGTTTAACTTAAATAAAATATTACTATTAACTGGGGCAGTCGCACTAATTTTTGTGGCGTCGTTCTTCGTTTGGTGGAACAAAGAGATAACCATTACCGGCTTGAATCCCTGGCAAGCGGAGCCCGGGTTAAAAAGTTCTATCAGCGGGCTTGAATGCGCCAACGCCGGACGCAGGCCGGTGGCGGTAATGCTGGCCGGAGACCCGGAAACCAGGCCGCTAGCTGGCATCGGCCAGGCGGATATCGTTTTCGAAATGCCGGTCACCCCTAACGGTATTACCCGTTTTATGGCGGTGTTTCAATGCGAAGACCCCAAAGAGATCGGCTCGATCCGTTCGGCCAGGGAGGACTTTATTCCTTTGGCCGCGTCATTGGGTTCCGTCTATGCCCATTGGGGAGGCGAAAAAGATGCCTTGAACAAACTCGACGGCGGTATCATCAACAACATTGACGCGATGAAATACGAAGGCACTATATTTTACAGAAAAAATTCCATGCCCCGCCCCCATAATGGTTTTACCACCGTCGGCCTTCTTTTGGAAAAAGCCGGATCTCTCGGTTACGAATCCAAAGATACCTTTCAGGGCTATGCTCACGGCAGAGACGAAGTTAAAAGAAATCTTTCGAGTATCGTGTCCACGATAGAGATCGACTATCCGGGCCAATATAAGGTTCTTTGGCAACATGACGAACAAGCCAACTTTTATCTTCGGTCCCGGGGTGGTTCACGGGAAGTGGACGCCAACTCGGGAGAACAGGTCAGGGCCGATACGGTGGTGGTAATGAAAACATCGTCGCGAGTATTGAGCAAGGACTATATCCGGGTCGATGTCGCCGGAGAAGGGGACGTCATTATTTATCAGAACGGCTCCAGCATCAACGGTACATGGCAGAAAGACCCTTTCCAAACTTCTTCAAAGTTGTATTTTTATGACATGAGCGGCCAGGAAATAAAACTTGTGCCCGGAAAGATCTGGGTGGAAGTAGTAGTAAATTAGCCATTAGTATTTAGCCATTAGTATTTAGAACCTAAGTTCTATTGGCTAAGTTCTATTTTCTATCTTGACTATCTTCTTATATGGGCCGGATACATATCGCCTAAAACAGGGGATAGAGCAGGTTGTGGCCGGTTATAAGAAAAAATATCCCAACGGTCTTAATTTATTTTATTTCGATCTGTCAGATAATGAACAAAAAGGCCGGTTCGAAGATTCGCTCAAGACGGTATCCTTGTTTGAAGAAGCTAAACTTATTATCGCCCGGAACGTTTTTGCATCGAAAGACCTGTCGGTATGGGCCAAGGCGGTCTTGTGTGAACATGGTGTAGAAAAGAACAAAGAGGTGGTCGTAATGGTCGTAGGGCCGGCCCTCCAGAAAGAACTTGAAAAGACAAACAAAGAATTATTCAGAAGTTTGACCTCAACGTCACCGACCGTCAGGAATTTCGAATATCTTGAAGGGGCTAAGTTGATGAACTGGGTGCGTTCCGAGTTCGCCTCTCTCAACTGCTCTATGGATACCGTGTCAGCCAGGATTTTGATCGGCCTGGCCGGAAACGAAAGCTGGCAGCTGGCAAACGAAATACACAAGCTGGCTAATTACAGACAAAAAGGGGCGGTTACCTCGAAGGACGTGGCGGCTTTGGTTTCGGGCCGGACCGATCTGAATATTTTTGACTTTGTCGATGCTATTGTCTCCAAAAACAGGGCCAAGAGCTACGAGCTTCTTTATCGGGAACTTAAGAACGGCAGAGACCCGCACTACCTTCTGGCCATGATGGCTTATGGTTTTCGCAGCCGCGCCAACAAATTCTCTTTGGAAGAGTTAAGGTCGGCCTTTGGGAAGCTGCTGGAAATGGATACGCTTTCCAAGAATGGCGCCATCAACCTTGTAGATACTCTTTTTGAATTTGTGATAGTATAAAGCCAATCGATCGTTAACAAGGAGCAAGCATGATTGAAAGGATCCGGCTTGATCCTAAAAAGCCGGGAAGGTCAGAGGAGGAGTTAAAAAAGGCCTTTCGCGAGCTGATGGTAAACCAGGACAGAGCCATTAACCATTTGGTCAGGAAGCTCCTGTATGCCAACAGTTTGGACGGGCGGCTGCGGAACCACAGAAAGCCGGCAGGAAGTTTCATGTATCTGGGCCCGACCGGGGTCGGTAAAACCCGGCTGGTCGAAGTTCTCGCATATCTGATGTTCGGAGCATACGACGCAATGATCAAGATCGACTGTTCCGAGCTTCAGGAGCGCCACGAAATATCTCGCCTCATCGGCGCCCCGCCCGGATATGTGGGCTATAATGACGAGCCCTATCTAAGCCAAAGACGGCTCGATTACTGGGGATATCTCACCGAGCAGACCGATCCTGAAGTGGCCGACCGCATTAAAGAGCTTCATGACCGGATCGAAGCTCTCCAGACGCGGGTAAAAGAATTCGAAGAAAAGAGCGGCGCCAAGCAAGGAGCCAAAATGGCGGCGGGTGGGAAACCGCCTCCGGAGTTGGCCCAACTGAAAGAGGAACTGGGTTCTTTGGACAAGGCCTATACCGACCTGACCAAGAAGCACAACTATAGGCCGGGGGCGTATCCGGCGATACTTCTTTTTGACGAGATCGAAAAGGCCAACAAGTCGTTGTTCGATCTTCTGCTCCAGGTTCACGACAAAGCGAATCTGACCCTTCACGGAACTACCCGCGATGGGAACAACCGGGTGTTTTTCCACAATACTTTAATTTTCTATACCTCGAACATCGCCCAGAGGCAGATCAGACGAATGCTCCGGAATTCGGGCATCGGCTTTGCGCCGGCAACCGTTTCGGTCGGCAACCTTGACCAGGAGATATACAAAACCGCGCTGGGCCAAATGGAAAAGTTTTTCTCCCCGGAATTTCTGGGCAGGATCGGCAAGGAAAACTTCATCGTTTTTTCCCCTTTGATCAGAAGCGATATCAGGGAAGGCCTTGACCGGATCGTGATACCGAATTTCATGACACGCTTAACCGGGACTTTTCCCATTTCGCTCACTATTACCGAGAGAGCAAGGGAATTTCTGGTGGACGAGTCGTTCGATTCCAAGAATAAGGCCTTCGGAATGAGGGCGGTTGAAGGGGCCTTCTTAAAGAGGGTGGAAGAAAATTTCATCGCGCTTATCCAAAAGTCCGTAGAAGAAGGCGGAATAGTTGCCGGCGATGACGTCTTGGCAGATGTTACGGACGGAAAACTGGAGTTCTCGGCCAAATCAAGATCCGAAAGCCAAAAAATACTGGCAGAATTAACCGGCAAAATAGAACGGAAGATAACAGAATTCGGTGTCTATACCGACGACCGCAAGAGAGTTGCCACATTTAAGTTCAGAAAGACATAAAGTCTTTTCCTCGAGTCCCAAAACCGGAGTAAGTCCGGTTTTTTTCTTGAAAAAACCGGCAAATTGGAGTAAGCTTTGGGCAGACAATGTGCTATTTTTATCATTTTAGAAGCAAACCTATGAGATAAGTCCGAGGAAGGATGCCCGAAGGCGTAGACTCTACGGCGAGCGGCATCCTGACAAAGGAAT
>JACPAB010000004.1 GCA_016181045.1 Candidatus Yanofskyibacteriota bacterium
CGAGACGGTTAGAGTGAAGGGGTGAATGAAGGGGTAAACTACTCCCCAAAATCATAAATTTTCGATAAAATGTGTTAGAGCTTCGTTAAAGAAACTCACAACTATTCTAACGGGTTTCTGGCTAATGGCATCGGCGGTTTATAGTTAGAGTCGAACCGCTCTTCTGTTTCTGTCCCGTCGTTAGAAACTATTTTTCTCATAAAATACGCCTTCATTGAGCCGTTGGGTTTTTGGTCGTATTGATAAGGACCGTCCATGGTAACGACACGGCCGTCATTGGAACCGTAGATCTCGAATATCAATTTTGTTCCGCTTATTTTTGTTTGGATCAAAAGGTGCGCCGGAGTATCGTTTCTGAATTTCAAGTCCACGACTCCGGGATAGATAGTGGCGTCAAAGCCCTGGGGGTTGTAGTATTTCACCGGAAAAGAGTGGGGACGCCTCTCGAGTATCGGCAAGCCGGCGTTAACAGCGGCCCTGAACATGGTGGTGGACACTTGGCATAGCCCGCCGCCGTATTCCGGTATCAACTCGCCGCTTTTGATGACCAATTCGGCTTGGTATCCGCCGGTCTCGTCGACTTTACCCAGGATGTCGTTAAATGAAAATTCCTCCCCGGGCTTAACGATAAGCCCGTTGTATTTGGAGGCCCCGAGTCGGAGGTTGTGTATTCTGGCCTGGCTTGAGCCGGCAAAATTTGATTCCCCACTGGCAACAAGGGTCTCGATCCCGAGGTCGTTTATCTTTTCCAGAGTTATTGTCGGCGGGACTTTTATTACCGTCAGTTCGGCTTCGTTCCCGGTATTCTCAAGGGCTGTGATGATAGCCAATGCGGATTTGTCTATGTCGAGGCGTATTCCTTCTACCGCCGGTCTGAAGGTGCTGGCCTTGCCTCCTTCGAAAACAAGGTTGGCATTAACCGGTTCCACGCTTATCGATACGGCCAGGTCTTTTAAATAGTCATAAACCTTTTCTGATGATATTCTGATATCTTCTTCGCCCGAATAGGACCTCTCATATTTTTCCAGCCACTCTTTCAACTCGCTGCTTTTGATGACCAGGTTTCTATCTTCCATTTTTAAGGACAGGTCCTTTGCTGTCGCGTTCTCGAGGATGGAGGCAAAGCTGCGCACCTCGGCTTTTTGAGCGAGGTTGCTTACGGCATAAATGTAGAAAAAAGAGCCGAAATTAAACGCCGCTAAGACAATAAGGCCGGTCAATACCAACCGATAGATAAGCTTGCCCATTAGGAGATCCTTATCTTTTTAGTTCTGACCCTGTCCATCTTCGGAAGGCGGATGGTTAAAAGCCCGTTTTTCATAGAGGCCTTAGCGGCGTCGGCATCCACGTCAACGGGGAGGATGATGGATCTGGAGAAAGGCCCCCAATATAATTCCTGCCAGTAGTAGTCGGACGGCTTGATCTTATCTTCCGGCTGACGCTTGCCCTTTATCGTTACCATATCGTTGGTTACCGATATGTCGAGGTCGTTCGTATCAACCCCTGCGATGGTAGATTGTATTATGACTTCGTCCTCCGTCTGGAAGACGTCTATCGTCAAGTGACCCTCGGCCACTTGCCTGGATTCCCCGCCCGAACGACCATCAGGTCGGGCAGGTTTTTTGCTGGCAGCCAGCGTAACTTCCATATTTTCTTCGTCGAATTTCATTGTTGTGCGATTAGCGGAGTAAGTTTATGGGCTTGTTCTTGTAAGAGGCCAGAGCCACATGCGCTCCGCGATGCCTTTCTTTTATTTTATCAAATAATACCGAAACAAGAAAAGCCATGAACAGTAAGAGCGTTGTTGAATAGATGAGCCCGCGGGGATCGCTGGCTCCCGGTTCTCCGGCAAAAGTGGCAATAATGATATTGAAAGTGAAGTGAAACACGGTGGCCATGACCAAGCCGATAACAATGAGTTTTTTCTTGTGGTCCTGAAAGAACCATGACATAGCTAAAAAATATCCGACTATGGCGGAAGCCAGGGCATGGAGCAGGGTTGAGCCGATAAATCTTAAGGCCCAGACACTGACCGCCTCGTATAGTCCGACATCTATGGTTCTGAAAAGAACAAGGATGTTCTCAATGGCGGCAAAACCGAGACCTGCGGCTATCATATATATCATTGCGTCCACTGGCTCGTCGAAGGCGGGATTTCTTAAGACCAGGAACCATATGGCGGCAAACTTCAGAAATTCTTCGGCAAAGGCCGCCCATATGTAATAATAACTGCTTATCTGTATCAGTTCCGCCGGTGTTCCCGACAGCGATGCGCCAACGTAAACAAAACCTATCTGAAGTATCAAGACAACGGGAGAAACTATTATGCCCATCAAAAAGGTCTGGGTCAGGAGATATTTCGGCTCCGGATGCGAATCGTTCTTCAAGAAAAGCGAGAACCAAACCAAGCTCGGAATCAAACCGAGGCCTATCAGGGTGCTTATATAGACAGGGGACATACCCCCATTATACAATTTTCAATTTACAATTTTCAATTTACAACTATTGAGGCCAGGATTCAACGAGAAGTAATTTTTTATTCTTAATCGGCAGTTTCGAGTAAATTTCCTCGGTTACGAACGGCATGAAGGGGTGCAGGAGCTTCAGCGATGTTGTTAGTATCTCCAAAAGCATCCTTTGGGCCGATATTTTTATGGCCGGGTCTTCGCTGGCTAACTTTGCTTTGCTTTCTTCCACCACCTTGTCCGCAAATGCGTGCCAGACATAATGGTATATTTCTTCGGCAGCCAGATATAGCCGGTAGTTTTCCATATGTTCGGTAATGCCTTTGACGAAAACTCCGAGTTCGGCAAGGATTTTTTTGTCTTCGGGGGCAAGGCAGGCCTCCATTGTGTCCGAAGCGTCATCCGGGACGCTCATTAAAACAAAGCGGGCGATGTTCCAGAGCTTGTTGGCAAAATGCTTGTAGGCCTTAACCTTGTCAAAACCGAAGTTGCCGTCGTTGCCCGGCGCAATGCCGACCAAGACCGACATTCTTAATGCATCCGTTCCGTATTGGTTTATCACGTCGGTCGGCTCTATCCCGTTATCCAAGGACTTGGAGAACTTCCGGCCTTTCGCGTCGCGCAAAATCCCATGCAGATAGACGGTCTTGAATGGTATCTCTCCCAGCAAAAATCCGCTCATCAGTATCATTCTCGCGACCCAGAAGAAAAGGATCTCATATCCGGGGTTCATGAACGTGGTCGGGTGATATGTTTTAAGATCGGATGATTTTTCGTCCGGCCAGCCCAAAGTCGAGAACGTCCAGAGAGCGGAAGAGAACCAAGTGTCCAAGGTATCGGGGTCCTGGGTGAACTTTGCGTCGCAAAACTCGCATCCCGGTTCGGTATCGGAAACAACGAATTCTTTGCATTTAACAATATCGTCTTCGTGGCCCAGCCGAGGGGCACATTTCGGTTCGTGGTGCCAAACCGGAATGCGATGGCCGTACCAAAGCTGGCGGCTTATGTTCCAGTCGCGCAGGTTATCTATCCAGTGGAAGTATGTTTTTTTGAACCGGTCGGGCAATATCTTTATCTGGTCATTCTCCACGCTCTTCTTCATTATCTCTTTCAGTGTCGTTTTAGAACCGCTCTTGATATCGCTGATGGAGGACTTTTTAATTTTGAATTCTTTGTTGACCGCGACGAACCACTGAAGTTTTGGCAGAGGTTCTATCGTTCCTCCCGAACGGTCGGCTATGCTGATGTTAACTTCCGTCTCTTCTTCTTTGGAAAGCAGGTTGTTGTCTCTAAGCCACCGAACAACGATTTCTCTGGCTTCTTTTGTTTTCTTTCCTTCAACAAGAGAACCGGCCGTATCGGTCATTCTTGCGTATTCGTTTATGACCTGAACCATCGGCAGGTTGTGGCGCTGGGCTATTTCGGAGTCAGTGATGCTGTGGGCCGGAGTAACCCCAACGGCACCGGTGCCGAACTCCGGGTCTATCGCTTCATCGGCAACAATTTTTATGTGTAATTTAGTTCCGGCAAACTCAACGTCATATTCTTTGCCAATATATTTTTGGTAGCGTTTGTCATCGGGATGGGCGGCTACTGCCGTATCACCGACTTTGGTTTCTGGTCTTGTTGACGCTATCTCGATGGGGAAGTCCTTTGAATATCGGAATGTATAAAGAAGCCCTTTTTCCGGCCTATGTTCTACCTCGTCATCAGAAACGGACGTTTGGCCTTTCGGGTCCCAGTTTATTACCCGATAGCCGCGATATATCAGGCCGGCATCATACATTCTTTTGAATGCGGTGCGGACTGCCAAATTCCGCTGGGCATCCATGGTGAATGCTTCGCGGGTCCAGTCCAAAGACGCGCCCATCTGGCGTATCTGCTTCTGCATGACGCCCCTGCTTGCGGCGACGAAATCCTCTACTTTTTTTACGAACGCTTCACGTCCGATGTCGTGGCGGTTCTTGCCCTCTTCTTTGATGAGTATCTTTTCTACCTTGGTATTTGTGGCGATAGCGGCATGGTCGGTGCCGGGAACCCAGAGCGTTTTTTCGCCCTTCATCCGGTGGTAGCGGACCACGGCATCCTGGATCGAGTATTCCAGCGCATGTCCCAAGTGGAGCGTTCCGGTGGCGTTGGGAGGGGGGAGGACGGCGCTGAAAATATCTTTGCGTATTCCCGGTAGATTTTCGGGCGCAAAATACCCGCTATCTTCCCAGAGTTTGTATATTTTATCCTCAACTTCTTTTGGGTTGTATGCTTTTGGAAGTTCTGTTGACATCTATCAAGAAGATGGTAATCTTTTAAAAGTTTCTCTAATTGTATCTTAAAAAAGGGGTTAAAACAATGAGTTCTGGCCAAGCTGTTCGTGATTACGACTACCTCATTACCGACTCTAACGGAACAAGGAAAGTTAAGGATGGCATAGAATATCCTGCCACTGAAAACGATCTGCCGAAGAAGCATCAGGACAGTGATTGTACAGAATGCACTTTTGTGGGTGACCAAGAAACCATACTCGCATTTAAGGTTGATCGTCAGTTAAGGCAGACGGTCTGGTATGAGCCGGTTTTTGTGGGTAAATTCACAATGCCAGGATGGGTTGGTCATTCTGGATTCTATCTTTTTAAGTGCAGAGAGTGTGACGAGGTTTGTGTGGACTACTCCCACGGTTATACGGATTTTGGTCTAATGTATTTGGCATGCCGTTACTGCGGAGAGGGACTTCCTCTTGAAGTAACCAAGGAAAGAAGTATTTATGAAAGAGAAGGAGTACATATTCCAAAACCAACAAGAGAGGAAAGGATACAAGACCTAAATGATGTGATAGCGGACGCAGAAAGCCGGGGAGTTAGAGTAATTATCGATTTTTCAGAAGATAGCCAGCGTTCTAAAGTTGGTTATTTTCAATTTTTACGTGATTATTTTGATTTTTAAAATCCTAAGTTCGCGTCCATTTCAACCGCGTCGTACGCGGTTCTTATTTTCTTGTTTTTCAAGTAATTGAAGTATCCAGCTACTGCTATCATCGCGGCGTTGTCGGTGGTGTATTCCATCGGCGGTTGGAAATATTTAACACCTGCTTCTGCGGTAGCTCTATTGAGGTTTAACCTCAATAGAGAATTGGCTGAAACGCCGCCGGACAAGAAAAGCGATTTAACTTTATATTTTTCCGCCGCTTTCATTGTTTTTTTTACTAAAACATCGGTTGCCGCTTCTTGAAACTCGTGAGCTATTTCGTTAACGATGTCGTCAGTTATTGTTCCTCCTTCAGCTTTGAGGTCTCTAAGCAAATATAAAACAGCCGTCTTAAGTCCCGAATAACTAAAGTTAAAGTCATTGGAGTGTTCCATCGGGCGGGGGAATACAACTTTTAACTTTGAACTTTCAACTTTAAACTTAGCCGCTCTGGCGGCGATTGCCGGTCCACCCGGATAACCAAGTCCGAGCAAGCGGGCCGTTTTGTCAAACGCCTCACCGACAGCGTCGTCGAGGGTCTCGCCGATAATTTCGTATTTGCCATAGTTTTTCATCAGGGCCAATTCTGTATGTCCTCCAGAAACAATAAGATTCAGAATCGGAAATAACTTTTCACTTTTCACTTTAAACTTTGAACTTACTCCAACTGGCTCTAACCAGTTGGAGTAAATGTGTCCCTCAAGATGGTTTACGCCTATCAAGGGCTTTTTAAATATCCAAGAAAGTGTCTTGGCGAATGTTATTCCCACAAGCAAAGAAGGCCCCAAACCCGGGCCACGGGTGACGGCGATGGCGTCTATTTCTTTGTTAAAGTTTTTAACATCCGCTTCTTCTAAAGCCAAATCAAAAACATGGCCGATATTCTTGGTGTGTTCGCGGGCGGCAAGAGAGGGGACTATGCCTCCGTATTTGGCGTGAAGTTTGACTTGAGAAGAAACTATACTTGATAACACTTTTATCTTTTCCCCGCTTTTCACTTTTCGCTTTTTACTTTGCACTTCTAGTATCGCCATGGCCGTATCATCGCAGGATGTCTCTATCCCCAGAATTTTCATAATCTTTGTGTAAATATTCGTCGTATTTATTTCACGATCGTGAAATAAATACGATATTGATTTTGGTTATTTGGTCTTAACTGTTAACTATAAGTCAAACATTCTTTTTAAGTCCTTGTCGTATTCTATGTCATAAGTAGTTATAAATCTCGTGTACTGCTTTATGTTTTCTTCAAACAGCATATCTTTTATAAACTTTGGAACAGGGTAGGGAAATATCCAAGTGCTTTTTTGAAACTCTTTAAAACCGACTGTTTTCAATATCATTCTTATGTAGTCGCGGTAAGCCCTCTTTTTTTCTGGTACATCAAAGAATACAATTCTCCATTTCTTGTCCCATTTTTGTTTCTCTGATTTATATACTCTTGATTCAGTGTTAAGGTAGGCAAAAAATGCCTCTTTCTCCCCCTGTTTGGTCAAACGATAAATGCCGTCGCTGGTCTTTTCGACAACCCCACGCCTTTTTAGCCCATACAATGAGTTTCGATAGTAGTTTCTGTATAAACTCGTGTAGCCGTATTTTTTGGCATATTGAGGCGGAAAGAATGATTGGGCGGTAATTTTGCCGGTTTCCCGCAGTACTGCCAGAATAATCTTTGTTGCAGACAAGAACTTTTTCTTAGCTCCCTGTTTATTAATATTATTCACAATCTGATTTATACTACGATCGTGAAAAAAATACAACTTTGAATTTGTCGATTTTTATGGTAGAATTTAAGTTGTATAAAAATAATAAATGGCGCCATCGTCTATCGGTTAGGACTCATGATTTTCAATCATGCAAGGAGGGTTCGACTCCCTCTGGCGCTGCCTTCGCTCGCAGAAGCGAGCTCCGGCAGCCAATGGCTGCTGGAGTCTCGCGGAGGCGAGATTCGTTCAAAATACAATTATGCATTATGTTTATGTTTTGAAATGTGCTAATGGCACTGTTTATACGGGTTGTACGAATAACATTGAAGACAGATTAAAGCGTCATGGTAATGGGCGAGTTTTTGCGACCAAAAACAGATTACCAATAAATTTAATTTGCTATACTGTTTTTGAAAATAAATATACCGCTTATAACTTTGAGAAATATTTGAAGTCAGGTTCTGGTAGAGCGTTTTTATCTAAACACTTAATCTAATTTTCCTAGAATGATTTTTTCGGAGGGACTATGGAAAACTTATATTACAAAAAAGAGTACTTTTATTTGTCTATTTACATTCCAAAACTATATGATATAATGTAGCCAGCTTTTTCTTTAGAAAAGAGATAGGGAGAGAAAAATGGAAGTTGTTCAGGCAAAATGGCACAAAACATGTGCCGACGGGCTTGTTAAAGAGATTCTTGACGGCAAAGCATTCTTCAAGTGGTGCTGTGGGCGCCGAATGCGTCGGATTCTTGGCTATCAGAAAATCAACGGTGTGATACGACGCACAGGCGGAGGTATTCCGTTTGTCCAAGGGTGGTATTGTGAGGTATGCGAACGTCGAGAGAATTATGAGTCTGGTTTTGTTGGATAATATACACTACCATTACTCTGTCGCTACACAAGAAGTCGTCCAATGGACACACTTCCTGGTGTGGCGACTTTTTATTTTTAATGAATATTATTAAAATCTAGTATTAATGTAGGATTTTGTATAAAATACATATAAATCCCAGCCAACAAAGTTTTCCAATGTTCTCTATTGGCCCTGCCAAAATACCAAATCAAAAACCCCGCAACTGCGGGGTTTTTGATTTTACTGAACGAGCTGTTTGAATATTTCGGGGTTGTTCTCGGCCAGGTCGGCGAGTATCTTTCTGTCGAGTTCGATGTTCTGTTTCTTGAAATGATTGATGAGTTTGCTGTATGAGAAGCCGTTCTCCCTGGCGGCGGCGTTTATTTTTATCTGCCACAGCCGGCGGAAATCGCGCTTTTTCTTTTTCCTGTCCGCAAACTGGAAGGACCAGGCGTGAAGCAAGGCCTCCTTGGCCTGGCGGTACTTGGACTTTCTGGTCCACATAAAACCCTTTGCGTGTTTCAGCAACCTCTTTCTTCTGGCATTTGCTTGTACTCCTCGTTTAACTCTGGGCATGTTTAAATATTACTTTGGAGAAGCGCTTTGGCGCTTCTTATCAACTCGTGGGGCGCCAGTTTATGGCCCTTCTTTTGCCTTGAGGCGTCGCCAGAGTCCTTGGCGTTAAAATGGTTCTGGCCGGGAGGACGCTTCATCAGCTTGCCACTTCCGGTAATTTTCATCCTTTTCAAAAATGACTTATTTGTTTTTCTTGCATGCGGCATGTTCATTTTTTTATTATTATTGTCCACCCGAATGGGGAGCGTTTAACGCTCTCCTGAACGGAAAATTCTTCCGTGATGGACTTGAGGAAATTGGTTAGCTTCTCTTTGCCCATGTGGGCCAGCGCTTTTTCCCTGCCTCGAAGTGTGAGTTCTATTTTTACAATATGGCCCTCTTTAAGGAATTCGCTTACCTGCTTGGCCTTGAATTCCAGGTCGTGGGCTCCGGTTTTGAAGCCGACCCTTACCGTTTTTCTTTCCGGTTCCCTGGCCTTTGGGCCCTTCTTCTCCTGACGCTCCTTGCGGTAAATATATTTACCATAATCCATGATCTTGGCAATGGGCGGAGAAACATTCGGTCCGACCTCTACCAGGTCCAAACCCTTTTCCTGGGCCAGTTTCATGGCATCCGGGGTCTTTATAACCCCGAGCTGTTTTCCGTTCTCGTCGATGACTTGGAGTTCCGGCAGGCGTATTTGGTTGTTGACTCGCAGTTGTTTAATCAAAGTCGCTAACTACTTTAACATGAATTACAAAATAAGGGAAGTCCGTTCATAGTGGACCAAGTTCCGGCGGACAAGCTTCAGGAGTTGAGAGTTTTCGTTTCGAGGATCCCGGCCGAAAAACCGGAATCTGGATCGGTCCGCACATTCATTTTCGAAACCGAGTAGTTCTCGGTTTTTAAATACAAAAATGATAAAGCCCGCGGGGAGCGGGCTCCGTCCGCGGGCTGGGACTGGTGGCCTACGTTTCTTGCATCGGACGCAGGTCGTCGCCGGGGTACCAGGGCGACTTTCCGTCGAGCCATTCCTGCTGGCCCGTTCGCGGGTTGATCCGGCAAACGTCGTCCAGGCAGTTCGAGCAGGTGCCGATCCAGACGCCGTCGCCTCGCGACACATAGACAGGGGCTTCGCAGCACGGGGATTTCAATTCCTGTGTCATAGGAACTCCTTTCGGATAGTATTATACCATAAATTATAATATGGGCAAGTTTGCCTGGTAATGTGTACACACTACCAGGCCTTTTGACTTTTAGGGTTTTTGTGCTACAATTGATGTATTGGGGATGAAAGGCCTCGACGAAGTTTGACAATCCGATGGATGCTAAGAGTGGACGGCCGGTTAACCACTATAATAACCCCGGTCAACCAATTTAGGTGCCAATTATTCACCTAATTACGCTTACGCCTAACATCGTTTAGGTAAAGCCATCCTGCCATGATGCTCACTAATGGATTTTGCTCGATTTTATACCTTCAGGTGAAATACCAAATCAGCTATCTTAGTAGATGTTCGTCGGATTCAATTTCGGACCCGGGTCCAATTCCCGGCATCTCCACAACAACAAAACGGCTCACGGTGAGCCGTTTTGTTTACCCTTGATTTTCATGAAGACAGAGAGTATAATATGGGAAATTGCCAGTGAAAGGAGGTCTGCTGTGGATATGTCCCAAACGCATGTTTTCGAAACGCATGTCTGCCCGGTGCATGGCCAGTCCAGCATCGAACAGGCCCAACAGGTTCTTTCGAAACTGAGCGACGAGGATTTGCGGATTTTGACAGATACCGAACCGCATCTTCTTGCCGCCGCTCTCTCGACCGTCGCCGGCACCCGCTGCCTGGTGATGCTCCGGGATCTCAAAGCGAACTCTCTGTTCGTGGTCTGACAAGGCCGAGGCAGAGTTGTTTTCGCAGGCCACCGCAAGGTGGCCTTTTTATACTTCGAGTCGCTCAGTATAACCCTGAGCTTGTCGAATGGGTTATTGCTCAATTCCTCTTTTTCTGGCGCGTTCGATATCCTTTTTCTTTATTGTTTCTCTCTTGTCGTATTTTTTCTTTCCGCGGGCGATGCCGACAAGGACTTTGACCATCCCCCTTTTGTTGTAGAGTTTAAGCGGGATAAGGGTCAGGCCATGGGTTTGGGAAGTTCCGAGCAAAGCGGATATTTGTTTTTTGGATAATAAAAGTTTTCTTGTGCGCTGGGGGTCATAGTCGGCGGGAGTATTGGCCGGCTGATAGGGAGAGATAACGGCGCCGATAAGGTAGGGCTCGTTGTTCAATATTTTAATATGAGTTCCTTTAATGCTGGCCTTTCCGGTCTTTATTGATTTAACCTCGAATCCTTCCAACACAATGCCCGCCTCGATAGTTTCCAGGATCTCATAATCAAAGTTAGCTCTCGGGTTTGTGGCATAATCGGACATAGTTATTAGTAGTTAGCCATTAGGACTTAGATTTTAATTTACTGAATAGGGAGTTTAGCATCTTTCTAACTTCCAACAGTAACTCTTCTGCTTTATAGAAATTTGACTCGTGAGCAAAAGATAAATCTTTTGCCAGTAAAAGCTGTGTCTCTAATTCACTTGTAGAACCAAAAGCGATAGAAATGAATTGCGTGTTTTCTTTTAGCGATTTCCCACTAAAACCTTCGGCGATATTCGATATAACAGAGACAGATGCCCGTCTTAGTTGATTAGAGATTCCATAAATTTCTGTTTTTGGAAAGGATTCAGTTAATTTATAAACCTCTTGGGCGAGTTGCATTGATTTTTGCCAGACAATCAAATCCTTATACGAGTTCATTTTAGAAAGTGTTCCCTCTGCACTAAGTTCTAATGGCTAATTACTTCCGTTCTTCTAATGTGGCCTTCAGTTTGAGGTTCTTGTCTTTGCGGAGCACCGTGAGTTCTATCTCGCTCCCGACAAGGTATTTCTGGAGCAGGTCCCTCAAATCCATATCTTCAAGGACCTTTTCCCCGTTGAGTTCAACAATGATGTCATTCTCCTTAACGCCCGCCTTATCGGCGGGGGAGCCGGGGACAATAGCTTCCGCGCCCGGGCGGTGGTCTCTGACCACCAGAGCGCCGGCACCGACGGGAAGGGTGTATTGTTTCTGGAGCTTCTTATCCAGCATGACGTAGTTAAGTCCGACGAACGGCTTAATGATGCGCCCGTGCTTGATGATGTCCTCAAGGTCCTGCTTGGCCCAGTTGATGGGGATTGAAAATCCGATGTTCTGCGCGCCGAAGATGATAGCGGTATTGATGCCGACCGCCTCGCCGTCCAGGTTTATTAAAGGACCGCCGGAATTTCCCTGGTTGATGGCGACGTCGGTCTGGAGGACTCCGCGCAAATGTTCCATCTCGCCGCCAGTGCCAAGCGCCGCGGAAATGCTTCGGGACAGACCCGAGATTATCCCCTTGGAAACGGTGTTCGAGAACATGCCAAGTGCATTGCCGATGGCGATGACCGTCTGGCCAAGCTCGAGCTTTCCGGAATTGCCGAGGCGCACGGTGGGCAAACCTTTGGCGTTAATTTTGATGACCGCGATATCGTTAATAGGGTCGCGGGAAAGAACTTTGGCGGGATATTCCTCGCCGTCTATCATCAGTACCGTGTATTCGGCGTCCGTGTCGAAGACGACATGTTTGTTGGTGAGTATCAGTCCGTCGGGATGGACGATAAAGCCGGAACCGCCGCCGACTTTGACCTTTTCTTTTTCTCCGCCTTCGACGTCGCCGAACATGAAAGGGTTTCCGAAAGGCAATGCGGGCATGCCGTAAACACCCTTAATTTTCGGCAAGTATTTTGATATAACAATACTGACCACCGAAGGAGCCACTTTCTTTACCGAGTCAATTGCCAGCTTATCGTATTCGTTTGGTGTCATATAACTGACAATATAGCATAAATTATGAAAATCGAAAGAAGTTTTTTTAACAGGAACACTGTTGTTGTGGCAAGAGAGCTTCTGGGCAAGTATTTGGTCAGGAAGATTGGAAGCAAGATCGTGAGAGCGAAAATAACCGAAACCGAAGCGTATTGCGGACCGCACGACCTGGCCTGCCACGCATCAAAGGGCATGACACCAAGAACCAAAGTAATGTTCGGCCCGCCTGGCCATGCTTACATATATCTTATATACGGCATGTATCATTGCTTGAATATCGTGACCGAAAAAGAAGGCAACCCGTCAGCGGTTTTGATCCGTGGCTTGGAATTGGACGGAATGGACGGACCGGGCAAGTTGTGTCGGGGATTAAAGATAGATAAAACTCTGAATGGAATAGATATTTGCGGCAGTAGATATCTGTGGATAGAGAACGGAGCAAAAGTCCCCAAAAATAAAATAAAAAAGTCCAAAAGGATAGGCGTGGACTACGCGGGAAAATGGAAAGACAAGCTCTGGCGGTTCTACCTTGACCAATCTTGATAAGTTCTATACTTTGAGATTAAGTTTTTTGAAATGGAGACCTTTTGTGATAAAGGAAGAATCTATTTTGGCGGCTGGTTATAAGGAAAGGTTCATCTGGCTGGATGGTGAGATAAATCCAACGGTTGCATATCAGTTTAAGCGGATGCTTGCCAAGTTAAACAAATTGAAAATTGCCCCTATGGTTTTTTATATTAGTGGGCCTGGAGGTGATACTCATGCCGGATTTTCTATGATGAACGAAATTATAGCTTCAGATAGCCCGGTAATTATAGTGGCTCATGGTATTGTAACTTCGGGCTGTTTTACAATCACCCAAACCGGAGCCTATCAGCTGGCATTACCGGGAACTAAATTTACTTTTCATCCCGCTGAGCTTCAATTTAAAAAAAATTTGGGATATCAATTTCAGCTGACCCAAAGCCAACTGATCGAAAATCTTGAAAGACTTAGGCTCGTTGACTCTGTTCAATTATCCTGGCTTATTAAGAGGGGTCGACCAACAAAAGAAATTTTTGATCTGTTCAGGGTCGGGGCTACTATAAGTCTTCCTAAGGCCAGAAAATTACACTTGATAGATGGTTATTATAAGACAGAGGACTTTTTGAGAGATAAACGAATTGTAAGAAAGATAAAAAAGGCCAAATAGCAGGCCTTTTTAATTGTCTCATTTTTAAGTAAGATTATCGGGTAATGATAAAGCGTTGGCTCAAAGATAAAATCCAAGAATATTATCCGGATTCGGAGTTCGATGTTCTGACTCCGCCGGACGATAAGATGGGGGATTATTCGGTCAACCTTGCTTTTGTGTTGGCAAAGAAGAACGGAACCAGCCCTGCCGAAGAAGGAGAGGAATTGGCGGCCGGATTAAGCAAAGATAAAGACCTTGCCGATGTTTTTGAAAAAATAGAAGCGGTAAAGCCGGGGTTTGTTAATTTTTTCTTGAAAAAAGAGTTTCTCCAGAAGCAACTGGTGAAAATTTATAAAAAACGCGATTCGTTCGGCAAGTCAAAAATTGGAAATGGAAAAACTGTGATAGTAGAATATTCTTCACCCAATATCGCCAAACCGATGCATATTGGACATCTTCGCTCCACTATTATCGGTGACGCCCTTGCGAATGTTTACGAAGCGCTTGGCTACAAAGTTATCCGCTGGAATTACATCGGGGACTGGGGGACGCAGTTTGGGAACCTTATCGCGGCTTATAAATTGTGGGGCAATAAAGATGACTTAAAAAATAGTCCATTCACAACCTTGTTTAATCTGTATGTAAGATTTCACAACGAATTAAAAAATAACCCCGACCTTGAATCACGCGGTAGAGAAGAATTTAAAAAATTAGAAAATGATGACAAAGAAAACCTAAAATTGTGGGAAAGAATAAAAGACCTGTCTCTTAAGGAGCTAGGTATTTTAGTTTATCCGAGTATTGGGGTTGATGTAAAACGATTGCATTTTAAGGGAGAGAGCGATTATCAAAATAAGTTGAAGCTACTTATTGATAATTTAGCAAAAAATAATATTGCAAAAGAGAGTGAGGGAGCTCTTATAATTGACTTAGAGAAATATGGTCTACCACCAGCTCTGCTCCGCAAATCTGATGGTACGACCCTGTATTTCACTCGCGATTTAGCGAGTTTAGAAGATCGTATTCAGAACTATCACGCTAATAAAATTCTTTATGTTGTTGCCAACCAACAAACACTTCATTTCGAGCAGTTATTTGCTGTTGCTAAGGATTTAAAAATTGACGGCGCTGAATTGGTGCATGTTAAATTCGGTATGGTTTTAGGCGAGGATGGCAAAAAACTCGCAACACGTGAAGGAAAAGTAGTTCCACTTCAGGATGTTGTTAATAAAATTCAAGAGAAAGCCTATGGCATAGTTAAGCACGTGAAATTTGCCAACAAAGATATTAGCGAAGACGAAGCACAAAATATTGCTCGCGCAGTCGGCATCGGTGCGTTGAAATATAACGATCTCAAACAGCATCCCTATTCGGATATCGTATTTGATTGGGATGCGATGCTTGATTTTTCGGGCAACAGCGGGCCATATCTCCAATATACCTATGCCCGGCTGGCAAATATTCTTGAGAAAGTGGAAAACCAGAAAGAGGGTAATGCCGCGCTTCTTGTGGAGCCGGAGGAGGAAAAAGTAATGAAGCGGCTTCTGGAGTTTCCGGAGGCGATTGAAAAATGCGTGGAGCTGAACACTCTCAATGGTCTCGCTTTATATCTCTATGAACTTTCCAATGACGCCAACCGATTCTATGAATCAGTTCGTGTTCTTGATGACGATAATATTGAACGTCGCGATACCCGATTAACTTTAATTCAGGCAGTTGCGACAGTGCTAAAAAGGGGACTTAATCTACTTGGAATAGAAGCTTTAGAAAGGATTTAGTTTTTTATAGCGGTTTTTCCGCGCCGGAGAAGATGCAGCCAGGCGAATGATGCGGCGCCAAGCATGTCCAGTGTGAGGTCATTGACCGTATCGGCCAAGTCGCCCATAAAGTAGGATTTAACCCCGAAATATTTATAGAACGGTTCGATCAAAGTTTGGTTGGCTATGTATTCCGCGAATTCCCAAGTTACCCCCACAAACGAAACTACGCCCAAAATAATCAAGGTATTTTTTAGTTTTGAGTTATCGAGAAGATGGTCCTTCAAGTATATTGAAAGAAATATGGCCATAAAAAATCCGCCCAAAAAATGGAGGGTCATGTCGAACCAAAAGTAGTCAAGGTACCAGCCGAAGTAAAGTCCAAAAATATTAAAAACGAATATTGCCACTAATGACAGGAAAGCTGTCTTCATATTGAGGAAATATAGCATGGATTTGATTTTTTTTGAAGTTCGGGTTTTAATTGATAAATTGATTTTTTAAATTTTATCAGGAGGAATATGACCGCACCGGCTCATTATGCTATTGGTGCCGCGAGCGCATTGCTCATTCAAAATTATCTTCCGGTCGAATCCAGTCAAGGAACAAGGATAGCATGGGCTTTGGGGATTGCCATTGCGTCGCATGTCGCCGTGGATACTATTCCTCACGCCGAACACTTTCTTAAGGGGCGCTATCTTGCAGTGGAACTTATTGTGGAGACGGTCGTTATGCTCGGTATTCTTGTCGGCGCTTCCCGGTCTCCATTGGTGGCAAAGATAATTTTGGCGGGAATGGCGGGGGCGGCCATACCGGACGGGCTTAGCATGCTAAGCCGCTGTGTTGGTTGGCCGGTTCTTTCATGGGTTGACGGGAAAATGCATTTGTCCCACGGCAAGCTGAATCTGTTTTACGCCAATTATTTTTTGCAGTCCGTGTTCACGGTTCTGTGCACTATCTATGTCCGCATCAAATCCGCTTGAAAAGCGGACTTTTTTTATCTAAAATAGTTAAATGGCTGAATTCAACTTTAACGAGAAAGAAAAGAAAGTACTGGATTTCTGGGAGAATAGGAAGATATTCGATAAATCACAGGAAATTCGCAAAAAGGCGAAGCGTTTTGTTTTTTTTGAAGGCCCTCCGACCGCGAACGGCTTGCCCGGCATCCACCATTTTCTGGGCCGGGCCTACAAAGATCTCTTTTGCCGCTACAAGACAATGCGCGGATATTTTGTTTTGCGCAAAGCGGGCTGGGACACTCACGGATTGCCGGTTGAGATAGAAGTCGAAAAAGAACTTGGGTTCAAGAACAAGAAAGACATCGAGCGATACGGCATAGACAAGTTCAACAAGAAGGCCAAGGAGAGCGTCTGGAAATATAAGAACGAATGGGAGCAGATGACGAAAAGAATGGGCTTCTGGCTCGATATGAGCGACCCCTATATCACATACAAGAACCAATACATTGAATCGCTCTGGGCGATAATCAAGAAGATTTGGGACAAAAAACTGCTTTTTCTCGCTCATCGGGTTGTGCATTTCTGCACGAGGTGCGGTACGCCGTTATCGTCGCACGAAGTAGCGCAAGGATACCGCACAATAACTGACAGGTCAGTTATTGTGAAATTCCAAATTACAAATGACAAATTACAAAAAAATTTCAAAATCCAAAATCCAAATGCCAAAACTTATATTCTTGCGTGGACAACCACGCCGTGGACGTTGCCCGGGAATGTTGCTTTGGCGGTTGGGAAAGATATTGATTATGCGGTTGTCGAATTGAATGGAGAAAACCTTATTTTAGCCAAAGATTTAGTAGAAAAAGTTTTTGGATCTATAACCTATAACCTAAAACCTATAACCTACAAAGGTTCTGACCTCATTGGCCTGGAATATGAGCCGTTATTTGATATTGAAAAGTTAAAGTCGGAAAACTCATACAGAATTTACGACGCCGACTTTGTTTCCACTCAAGAAGGCACTGGCGTCGTCCACACCGCGGTGATGTATGGAGAAGACGATTATGACTTGGGAACTAAAATCGGTTTGCCTAAATTCCATACCGTAGATGAGCAAGGGAGATTTATTGGTGTTAGCAAAGAATTGGACGGCAGATATGTTAAAGATCCCGAAACCGAAGAATTGATAATTGCAAAATTGAAAATTGAAAATTTAGTGTTCAAAATCGAAGATTTTGAACACGAGTATCCTTTCTGCTGGAGATGCGATACGCCGCTTTTATATTACGCCAAGGAATCCTGGTTTATAAAAATGTCGGCGATAAACAAGGAACTGCTCAAGAACAACCGGAAAATAAACTGGGTGCCGGAGCATATCAAAGACGGAAGATTCGGCCAGTGGCTGAAAGAGGGGAAGGACTGGGCCTTCTCACGGGAAAGATATTGGGGCACTCCTTTACCGATATGGAAGTGCGGTGATTGCGGAGATTTTACATTGGCGGGGTCGTTGGAAGACCTGGAAAAGAACAGATACAAGCCGAAGAACGAGTTTTATATTTTGCGGCACGGCCACAGCGAGAAGAACGGCAACGGTAAATGGGCTGAAATAATAAGTTCCCAGTTGAAAAACGATAAATATCATCTGACCGAAGACGGCAAGAAACAGGCAAAAGGGGTAACAAAGAAATTAAAAAAACTGGGCAAGCCGGACCTGATAATCTCGTCGCCGTTCAAAAGAACCAAAGAAACCGCGCACCTGGTCGCGGAGGCGTTCGGTCTGAAGGTCAGTATCGACGAGAGGATAGGTGAGTTTAACCACGGCTCGATATGCGAAGGCAGGACCAGCCATGTTTGCGGTTTGGAAAAAGAGCCGCGAAAATGGGACACCAAATACGGCGATGAAGAAAGCTGGGCGGACCTGCGCCGAAGGATGTCGCAGGCATTGAGAGACATCGATTCCAAGCACGAAGGCAAGAGGATACTTTTGGTAAGCCACGGCGACCCGATCTGGATATTGGAGACGTTCACTCTCGGACTGACCAAAGAAGAGGCCGTTCCGACAAGAGAAGAGTTATATCCGGCACAAGGAGAACTCAAGAAATTCGAGCTGAAAAACTGGCCGTATGATGACGACGGCGAATTAGATATGCACCGGCCGTACATAGATCAGATAGCGCTGAAGTGTCAGAAGTGCGGAGGCAAGATGGCAAAGATACCGGACCTGATAGATGTCTGGTTCGACTCCGGGGCGATGCCCTATGCTCAATGGCACTGGCCGTTCGAGAACCAAAAGACATTCAAGGAACAATTCCCGGCAGATTTCATTGCGGAGGGAATAGACATGACAAGAGGGTGGTTTTATACTTTGCTATCCGTAGCCACTCTTTTGGGAAAAGGCGCACCGTATAAGAATGTAATTTCCTACAGCCATGTATTGGACGATAAGGGCCAGAAAATGTCCAAGTCGAAAGGAAATACCGTTTCTCCTTTTGCGGTGATGGAAAAGTTCGGCGCCGACGCGCCCCGGTGGTATTTCTATGCGGTTAACGAACCGGGGGACTATAAATTATTCAACGAGAAGGATGTCGAGACCAAACTGAAAGGATTTTTCGGCACGCTTGATAACTGTGTCAGATTTTATGAATTATACTCGTCCGAAGAAGGATTTAAGATTTACGATTTAAGATCTACGAATCTGTTAGACAAATGGATTTTGTCAAAATTTTACGGCCTTGTTTCAAATGTTTCCGTAAATCTTGATAAGTATGAACCCACGTCGGCGGCAAGGGCGGTTGAGAAATTTGTTGTCGAGGACCTGTCTAACTGGTGGTTGAGGCGGTCTCGCAAGAGGAAAGACGCCCTGGGACTTTTGAGGTTTGTTCTGCTTGAACTTGCTAAAGTTATTGCTCCTTTCACGCCCCAAAGCCGGGACCGAAAGCGTTCACTTGCACGACTGGCCGAAGGTAAATAAGAAGCTGATAGATAAAGAGCTGGAGAAACAAATGGAGGAAGTTCAGAATATTGTCACCCTGGGCCTGGCTCAAAGAAAAGAAAAGCAGATAAAAGTCCGTCAGCCGTTAAGGTCGGTATATTTGGGACTTTCAAATGAATTTCCGAAAGATTTGGAGGTTTTGATGAAGGGTGAGCTTAATGTAAAAGAAATTGTTTATGATAAGGGTCAGAAAGAATTGGTTGTCCTGAACACAGAACTTGATGAGGCGTTAATTCATGAGGGCTATGCCAGGGAACTGATGCGCCAGATACAGGATATGAGAAAAGAAGCCAAATATCGCTTAGATGAAAAAGTATTTGGGCAATGGCATAGCGAAAACGAGGAAGTGAACCTTGTTTTGAAAAGTTGGGAGGGGCAGATAAAAGACGAAACACTGCTGAAAAACTTGGAGAATTATCCCAAGGACAACAAGAATTATGATGTCGAAAAAGAATTCGAACTTTCTCCCGGAAAAAAGATTTGGCTAGGCCTTTGGCAAAAATAATATGGCTAAAATAGTTTTGATTGGTGGTTCTCCAACAGCAGGAAAAAGTTATACAGCGAGAAGACTTGCTGAAGAATTAAAATTGCCGTGGATTTCCACCGACACTATCAGAGAACAAATGAGATGGATTGTCCGAAAGGAAGATTATCCTGATGCATTTCACCATTTTATAGAAACTGGTCCAGATAAGGCAGTTGAATATTTAACACATCACACGGCACAAGAAATAGTTGACCACCAAAATCAAGAAAGTGCGGAAATCTGGAAAGGGGTAAGGGGTATTATTGAAGGAGATTATGCATGGGGCGACTTTATTGTGGAAGGTGTGGCTATTTTACCTAAGTTAGTGGCAAACCAAGAATGGAAAATTAAAAAAGAAATAAAAGCGATTTTTCTCATCGATGAAGACAAAGATAGGGTAAGGAATACCATCTTTACTCGCGGCTTATGGGATGAGGCCAATGCTTATCCCAGATAATGTAAAAGAAAAAGAAGTTGAGTGGGTCTTTGCTTTCAATAGCTATATTAAAAAAGAAGCAAAGAAGTACAATTTACCAGTTGTATCTGTCGAAGATAGGGAAAATTATATTAACGAAGTAAAACAACTTGTAAAGTAACAATGGCCGAAACTACAACAACCGAATTTTCGTTTATTCTTAAGCCATCCGAACATGGTATTGGTGTTTTTGCGGTCCATGATATTAAAGCGGGGACTTATCTTCGGTTGTTTGCTGGTGAAACTGAATTAACCGACAGGTCGGTAAAACGGAATAAGAAGGATGTGCCAGAATTTTTCAGACAATATTGTGTGGATAGGGGTGAAATCCTAATGTGTCCGCAAGACTTTGGCCACATGGAGCTTGGTTGGCATCTTAATCATTCCAAAATGCCGAATGCTTATCATAAAAATTATGATTATTACGCTCTAAGAGATATTAAAGAAGGAGAAGAAATAACCGTAGACTACAACTTCCTTGAAGAACCCGAAGAGGCAAAAGAAGATTATTATAAATGAGAACTAAAGCGATAATAATCAAGAAACAGCCGACGAACGAATATGACGAGCTCATAACTTGCTACACGCAGGAGTTCGGCAAGCTCACGGCGGTGGCTAAAAGCGTTTTGAAGGGCAGTTCAATGCAGGGCATGCACCTGGATAATTTGAATTTGGTTGATTTTGAATTGATAAACGGCCGCTCGCTTCCGATAATCGCTGCCGCCCAAGCCGAAAGATCATTCGTAAATCTTAAATCTAATATCCGTCTGCTGGCCGTGGCCCAATTTTTCATGGATGTGGCGGATAAAATGGTTTTCGACTTACAGAAAGACGAATCGCTTTGGAATTTCATGTCCGGCGTGCTCGAAAAGCTGGACAACCGCGTCCGTCCGGAGAACGCTTTGACATTTTTGCGGCAGCAGCAATTTTACCTACTAAAGGTCTTGGGCTATGGGTCTCCAAGGTTCGACCTTGGAAAAGAAAGGTCGAACCTTGATACTGAATTTGAGTATGCTTTGGGCGCTCGTTTAAGGTCGCTCGATTTTATATATTCTGTGTTAAAATATTAAAGTGAGCATTTTATACAATAAAGGCCTGTTAAAATGGCTGGTCTTGCTGGCCCTTTTACTTTTAATAGTGAGTTTCGTGTCGTTCTGGTTCGGCCGGCCGTCTTTCAGCGAAGCGGGCGTTGTGCTTAAACTCGACGGTCCCAGCCAGGTTTCGGTAGGAGACGAGGTGACGTACAAGCTGACCATAGGTAACGATTCAAGGGTCGACCTGAACGAGATAAGAATCAAGTTCAGCTATCCCGACGATTCTGTGGTTATTAAGGACGGTTCCGTCGTTTCCGACTTGAGCCAGAAGTTCGAGATAGACAAACTCTCGCCGGGCCAGAAGAACGAAATGGAATTCAAAGCATTCCTGGTCGGCGACAGGGGTAACATCAAAACGACCAAGGCGGAACTTAACTTCAAGGCCGGAGATTTGAGGACCCAATTCGAGAAAGAGACGTCCATTTCGACAACCATAACTTCTTTGCCGGTCTCACTTACTTTGGTCGCTCCGCCGAACGCCGCTCCCGGCCAGGCGGTTAACTATATTCTCGATTACAGGAACGAGTCGGGGTCCGACATCGCCGATCTGCTTTTTGAATTCGATTATCCGGACGGATTCGCGTTCCAAAAAGGAATACCTTCGCCTTCGCGGGGAAACAGCAGCTGGACGGTGCCGGTTTTGAAAAAAAATGCCGGAGGCAGGATAAACATCCAGGGCGCGCTGACGGGCAGGGAAGGCGAGGCCAAGAAAATTTCCGTTGTTCTAAAAAGGAAGATAGCCGACCGGTACGTTAATTACGAAAAAGCCGAGGTGGCCACCGATGTCGCCAACCCATTGCTGGGCGTGGACATGCTGGTCAATGATTCCACGGCCTATTCCGCTTTTCCGGGAGACGACTTGAATTACACCGTCAAATATTCGAATGCTTCCAATTTCAACCTCATCGGGCTTAACCTTGTCGTTAAACTGGACGGGCAGATGTATGACCTCTCGTCTCTCGACACCAAAGGCGGCTATTATGACAGTTCAAACGGCACAATTCTTTGGAATGCAAGCACTGTGCCTGATTTCGCCAACCTTCCTACCAATAAAAAAGGCGAGGTCTTGTTCAGAATAAAACTCAAGAACGAGGTTTTTTCGGGGATTTCCGGTTCGAACAACTTATTTGTGCAGACCACCGCGACCTTGAGCACGCCGAACGTGCCATCCGGAGTGGGGGGAGATGAGATCTCGGCCCAAAACAGTTTGACCACCAAGATAACCACCCAGCCGACATTCAGACAGTTGATATATCACAACGACCCCGCTTTCAGCTCATCGGGCCCCTTGCCTCCCGAGGTCGGCAAAGATACTTCTTTCACCATTCATTGGCAGCTCACCAATCCCGGCAACGACATGAACAGCGTCCGTTTGACGGGAGTCCTTCCACCCGGAGTGACTTGGGAGAACGCAACCGGTGTGACCGTCGGCCAACCCGAAGTAACATTCAACCCCGATACTTCCGAAGTGGTATGGAATTTAGGCGTTCTGCCCCGGGGCATTGGTGTGGTAGGAGACAAATACGAAGCAAGTTTCAGGGTCAGGATAAAGCCGTCCAGCAATCAGAAAGGCACTGTCATCACGCTGATAAAAAATTCCAAACTTACCGCAACCGACAGCTTTACCAAACAAAACATAATTTTGCCGCTGGGCGATATGACCACGGATGACCTGACCGACCGGCCGAGTGAAGGGACGGTTAAATAATATGTCAGGAAGAGAAACCGAATTTTAAAAATTTATGAAAGAAGGCGTATTTATAAAAATTTACTGCGTGTTGAAAGATGGCGACACCGTTATCTTGACCCAGGATCAGGAAGGTCGGCCCGGATGGAAATTTCCGGGCGGACACGTTGAACTGGGAGAGCTGCTATTCACCGCTGTCACGCGAGAGATTAAAGAGGAGATTGGTTTAGATATACATTTAGAGAATGTCCTTCTCATCGAAGATTTCTTTAACCGAAAACGGCCAGACGAACACAATATGCGATTTTTTGTAATTGCCACTGTTGCAGGCGGAACCGAGAGGACAAAACCCGATGAGGTTAAGGCGCTTAAACGATTCACTCGGTCCGAGTTGCGGACTCTTAAGCAAGAAGAGGTGTACCCACAACACTGGGACGCCCTACAAGCATATCTAAAAGGCCAAGCATACCCCCTCTCTCTTCTTAAAGAAGTTGATGCTTAGTCCCTCTTTTTTATAAAAACAAAAGCCGCACATATAGTGCGGCCTGGTGGGCGACTTTATACCTTTTGGTTCGACTTTCGGCTATTTCTGTTGTATATTTTTATAGTAATGCCAAACAACAAGCTGGAAAAAATTGTCTCGCTGTGCAAACGCCGGGGCTTTATATTTCCCGGCTCGGAGATATACGGAGGTATTGGGGGGTTTTATGATTTCGGGCCATTGGGCGCGGAGCTTAAGTTCAACATCAAACAGGCCTGGTGGAGGGACGTCGTCCAAATGCGGGATGATGTTGTCGGTCTGAACGCGGCGATAATAATGAATCCCAAAGCGTGGGAAGCGTCCGGGCATGTGAGCGGTTTTGCCGACATGCTGGTGGAATGTTCAAAATGCCACATACGCTACAAAGCCGACGATATGCCGGATAAATGCCCAGAATGCGGCAATAAACTGGATAATGCCAAAGCCAGGTCTTTCAATATAATGTTCAAAACATTCGTAGGGCCGGCGGAAGATACGGCATCGGTTGCTTACTTAAGACCCGAGACGGCCGGAGGTATTTTTGTGAATTTCAAAAATGTTATCGACACGATGCGGGTGAAAGTTCCGTTTGGCATTGCCCAGATAGGCAAAACATTCCGAAACGAAATTAATCCCAAAGATTTTATTTTCAGAACGAGGGAATTCGAACAGATGGAGTTGGAGTATTTTGTTGAGCCGGACGATAGCGGCAGAGCTTTTGATGAGTGGGTCGGGCTCCGAGAGAAGTGGTATGAACAACTCGGCCTTAAGAACATCCGCAAGCACGAACAGTCCAAAGAAGAGCGGGCCCACTATTCCAAAGCGACCATAGACATAGAATACGAATTTCCTTTTGGCTGGAAAGAAATAGAAGGCATCGCGAACAGGGGGGATTTCGATCTCAAGTCCCACTCGGAATATTCCGGCCAAGACCTTTCATATACGGATAAAGAAAGTGGGGAAAAATATCTTCCCCATGTTATCGAGCCATCGGCTGGGGTGGACAGGATCATGTTGGCTTTTTTGTGCGACGCATATACCGAAGAGGAGGACAGGGTAGTGCTTAAACTTCATCCTCGGTTGGCGCCGTATAAGGCGGCCGTATTTCCGCTGTTGAAAAACAAACCCGAATTGGTTTCCAAAGCCCACGAGGTCTATTCGCTATTGGCTAAAAACTATTCGCTGGGCCCCATCGCCTGGGACGACCGGGGAAACATCGGTAAGCGGTATTACTCGCAAGACGAGATAGGCACGATGCACTGCATCACCATTGATTACCAAACTCTTGAGGACGGCACGGTGACAGTCAGAGACAGAGATACGATGAAACAAGAAAGGGTTTTAGCCAAAGAACTGACTAATATCCTTAAAGAAAAAGTCGGCTAATTTAATTGACTTTTTCCCGTCAAATTATATCATTCTCGCAACTTGGTCTTTTAGAATTTGGAGAGCAACGTGAAGACGATCAGAGTCCTTTTCTCGCTCATTTTTGTTGTTTTAGCCGGTTGCAACGACAGTATCAACAGATTAAATCCCGCCAGTCCCACTTCAATCTATCCGATCGGCGAAGGAAGCGTGGTCGGAAATTTGTCAGAAGCCGTTCGGGACTTATCTGCTCAAAGCGGTATTCCCGATAGAATTAACGGCGTAGAGTTTCTGGGCTTGCGTGGCTGGTTTGCCAATATGTATCCCTGGGAATATCTACCGGAGCAGTCAACCGTTCATCCGGTACCTCGTTTGTGGACTCCCGGCCGGACACCTTCTCCGTTTCAGATGATGGAACAATGCCGGCAGATAAAAGAGTTTGGCGGCGGAGCGGCTGTTCTCTTATATAACGGTAACTCCGGCCTGGACTCTTCGGATCATAACTATTGGTTGAGCAACGGTTTTGCCAACGGATGCGGACCATTTTTCCTTCTTTATGAACATATTAACGGTACGCGATTTATTCCCGCCGACGGCGGCCCCAAAGACATGAATAACCCGTATAATCGTCAAGTATTTAAAGACGATATTGATTTCATGTTTAAAAATGTGATTGTTCCAAACCAGTCGCGATACGTTACCGTGAGCGGCCGGGCGGTTATTTATATGTGGTCATCAGTACAGATGACGGGTGATTTTGCCAGTTTGCTCGAAGAAGTTAAAAAGGACTATCCGGTATTTTTTATCGGTTCCGGAGAAGCGTGGTCCCGACCCAATGGCGCCGATAACATCGCCAGGGTTAAAGCCCTCGATGGGTTTATGGAATACACCCTTGGGGGCCATAATAATTACTTAAACGCCGTGAGCGGTTATCGCCGGGCATCTTTTGGCTGGCGCGACTTTTTAAGAGAACTTGAGTCCGAAACCGGAAAAAGATATTTATTCATTTCCACTTTCCAGGCGGCGTATGACGATACAAAGGTAATTCCAAAGAGAAGTAATCCTCCGATGTACGCTCGCAATATCAACGAGGTTAAATATCACGCCGAATTGATCGCGGAAGGTATGAGAAACGATATATATAACTCGGCGGGGCCATTTGTAGTTTATAGCGAACTGCCCGAAGGCGCGGCGGTGATTGAATCTCAATGCCGCCCCGACACGCTCGATAAGTCGGGTTGGTTTGTCGGTTGCGGCGCGGCCCGTCTGAAGATACTCAAAGATTATTTTGGAAGATAAGGAGACGAAGAACATGAACATCGCGACGCGGATATCGCTAATTCTCATATCGTCTACGCTTTTATGTTATGGATATGGCGAAGCGGCAGAGCGCGGTTCCGCGCTCCACGAAGCGCGGGATGGTCAAAAAGAACAATCAGCAAAAAATCAGAGAGAACAGATTAAAAAGGTCCCGGGTTCAAGGAAATTATTCGCCGTTGATATGCCGCTTTTTCCTCTTTGGGAAACGGTATCCATAGATAGAATTATGAATGGCGCGATTTCAGCTGGACCGGCAGTTCATCCGTGGAGCGAGGTTTCTTCTTTTGGCGGTTGGCCGGTTCCGCGCTTAAATTTTTCCACGGACAACACTTTCTTTAGGACTGAAGGCGGAGTTATGAAGAACGCGGGAGGCGGGCATGAAAGAAATGCCGGTCAGATAAATATGGCTTTTGACGGAAGTGTCTGGTACGCGCTTTTGGGCGTTGACGCTCTGTTTTCTCAAGAAAAAGTATCCTCGGCGATCAGCGGCATTAATTTCAACGCCGACTTCAGACGGCGCTCATACGGCGGTAAAGGATGGGTAGGAATTAAGATCGGAAGTTTTGCCGATGATTATATTGCCGTCCGGTATGCTCAAGGATGGATCGGGACGGAAGGGGATTCTCAATTTGTCGTTCCGGACGTGGACGGTATTGAATGGCAGCCGCTTTATCTGGAAGAATTTCAGACAAGAGCCGTTATCTTGGACGGCCAGGTAAGATTAAGCAGATTAAGCCAAAATGTTAGGGCAGAGAAGGTGGTTTATAAAAGGGTGAAAAGGTCAACCGACCCCCTTGTCTTTGGTGAAAATTATTTAGGCGATTTTACCGTCAGAAGTGAAACGGAACTTATCCCGCTCAAGAAACATGACTTGATAAGGATGGTTCTTGCTGGTACGAAGGACTTCGGCGGAAATAATAAACTGTTATTCCAGAATGATTATTCGGCGGTTAGGATACTGTTGCGGATAGCGTTTAAATAGGCCTAAATTGGCCTATTTTTTGTTTTGAGCCATTGACTTAATTCTAAAAAGGGAGTATAATATAAATATAGTCAGGGTTTTGGCAGAGCATTCCGCTTTTGCCTAAACTCCCAAACAACTAAAAACAAAGGAGTGAGCCATGCGTACGATAGTCGTACTATTCTCGTTGGTGCTTTGGAGTGGAATCGCAGCTGCCCAGGATAATCCGAGCAAGACCGAAGACGCGTTGTACCGCGCTTCGCAGGCAGCTCTCGTCGGCGGTCTGGTGCTGGATCTCTGGACGACGGTAAAGGCGATCAACGGCCCCCCCATCCATGTCAGCTACCTTTACTGCCAGGATGGCAGCCAGACCTGCCAATTTCCAATGTTCGTTGAGACCACTTTCTCGTTCCGGGAGGTCGGTCCGGCGAGTTGGTTCGGCATTCAGAAGCCCGGTTCAATCGTTGCCGCGGGTGCGGCATTTGATGCCGGCATTCTTACGGCCAGCCACTTCCTGTACAAGAAGGGCGGTATCTGGCGCAAGGTTGCCATCGGTATTAACTTCGTCCTTGGCGGTTCTCATCTTGGTGCCGGTTTCGGCAACATCGACAAGATGAAGTCGTCAAAACTCGGACTCGTGCCGGCGGGCGCGTTCAGCATCCGCTGGTGAGGAGATTCACCATGAGGGGTATCATTCAGGACCGGTGCCGCGCCGGTCCTTTTTTGTTGTGGATAAGTTAAAATGATGCCGTAAAAGTTTAGGGTATAATATAACCATGACAGGAGGAGAATTCTTAAAAGTTATCAGATTCGGCAGGGGGCTTGCGTATGCGGTGATAATTTTTGTGATCGCAGCCGGGTTTATTTGGGGTATTTGGCGATATGCTAATCGCGCGCAGAGTCATCAGTTCCAGGGACAAGTTGTAAAATTCAGTAATGATGAGCTGGAATTGTTTGGCGTTTATCTGATTGACGGTAAACCAAATATGTCAGATTTCGCAAACCCTAAAAATGTCAGAGTAAAAATTAATCCCAACACCAAATTCGTGAAAACAGTTTTGTATATGCCGACCCGGGAAGAACTTAATACTTCAAAAGGAATCTGGGATCCGGCAAAGCTTAAACAGGAACGGCAAACCGGATCTTTAACTGATTTTAAGAATACCGAAGGTTTAGGGGTTGTGGTTAAAACCCCTAAAAACAGTATGGGGAACAGTATGCTTGTAGCATCGGAGATTTCTTATACAGTTCAAATATATCCGGCGGAACCTCTTCAAAAAGCTCCTTAAAAACCGCGTTTTTATCCTTAAAACCGCCAAAGTGAGGTCTTTACATTATTATGACAATATGATATAATTAAGGCACTTAGTGCTTTTTGACATTTTCGCTCCCGCAAGGCGGGAGAGGAGGACAGGACAATGAAGATGAACTTTTCGGTCGTCGTCTTTCTGGCGGTTCTTGCGGTGGCGTGCGGGAGAAATCCCATCGGTCCCACCGATTCCGGTACTTGGAAAAATCCAAACGGCGTCCCGGGCGGCTGGCCGGAAGGGACAAATCCCGCGCCAGATCCTAACGCCGAGCATTACATCTCGGCTGATGGTCTTATCGAAATGTATGTCAAAGGAATCTTTCCCAGCCGAGGTGGGACGGTCGTTCCTGGCCAGAGAGCGGAGATCTACTTCCAGGTGATCTACAAGGGAACTGATCAGTCGTTTGTGCTCATGCCGTCAGTTGTCGATAGCCCTTCGGACAAACCTGGTCAGCCCGGTCGAAATTCAGCAATTTTCAACGGTGGTACGGTTCTTCAGCCGGGCGCGAATAGGATGATTGTTTTCGGCACATTCTCCGCGCCGGTTGCCGAGAACATCCCCTTCGTTCGATTCTGCGCATACCGCGAAAGTCGCTTCTTGTCTTGGTGCGACATCAACGTTGAGGTAAACTGGCAGTAAGGTCGCTCCTCGGGCCCCCATTTGGGGCCCCTTTTTGTTTATAACTTATTTGTTGTCCGGATGATTAAAAATTATAATAATACTATGAGGAAGTTTGTCTTTTTAACTTTCGGATTACTATTATTTACCTCTTTTGTTTTTCATGTAAACGACCTATCTGCCACGACGGCCGGGCCTTCTTTTGGAAGCTTCCGATGCGACAACCAAAATGATGTTAAGGATTGTTATTTCAGCGTGCCCAGTCCGGATAGTAATTATCAGGCATATCAAGCGACGGTTTCATCGTTGGTGGACGAAATATTTACCAGTGATAATTCGAGCATTTTGGTTGAGGTTTGTATTGCCCAGAGTAATTCATGGCCCGGAAGCAATCCTCTTGGGTGCTGGACCCCGATACTTGAAAGTTTTGCTCAACCCCCACCGCCTCGATCTTTTTTTGGTACTGCCGGCCCAGCAGGCAATGGTAATCCAAGCAATCCCGGAAACTGGGCGAACATACATATTAGAATTAAAGATGCGTACAGCAATACCAATGTTGCTGTTTTGGGTCGGAGGGTTTCCGTGGATGATTTTAGCGCTACGCCGTCAACTATTGACGCCGGTCAATCTACAACTCTTTCTTGGACCACTGACTGGGCGGAGAGTGTTTCCATTGACAATGGGGTGGGTTCTTTTCCTGGAGGGTTTGGAACCACCACCGGAAGCTCTGTAGTAACTCCCGGAATCACAACCACTTATACTGTTTCCGCCACGGGCCCCGGGGGATTTAATGGAGCATTCACTGATACCCGCGATACAACCGTAACGGTAAATAATCCGACCCATCTGGCGTGCGTAAGTAATACCTGCGCGGTTGTGGATGGCGCCGGGGCTGACCTGGACGGGTGCACTACCGCGGGTGCTTCCTGCGGCGGCGGAGGCGGACGCTACAAATGCACCGGTTCAGGCGATGGCTGCGCCTGGGATCCTAATGATTCAGGGCCAAATCAATGCAGTCCGCCCAATGATTCGGTATGCATCCCACCGCCATCTTGCGGCAACGGCCAGATTGACAATGGTGAACAATGCGACGGCGGTAATCTTAACAGCCAAACTTGTTCTTCTCTGGGTTTTTCCGGCGGTGGCGCATTAAGTTGCAATGCTAATTGCACGTTTAATACCTCGGCCTGCGTCACTGTCGGCCCGGGTCCTGGCACCGGCACTGTTCGCATAATAGCCAATGCGAATGACGGCTATTTTGTTGACGGTCCTGGTGGGGATGATTGGGGTTGGAATGGTTCAGCGGATTTCCCCGGCCACCCGACCGGAACTTATTCGGTAAGTGCTCCGGGCGGAAGTTCAAGTCCGGCAAGCCAAACCTTAAATGCCGGCGCGACCATCACTTTTACCGTAACCTTTGGCGGCGCTCCGCCGCCTCCTCCACCACCGCCACCACCACTGGCCGGCATTTGCGGAGACACAATATGCGACGGCGGGGAAACCTGCAGTACCTGCGGTTATGACTGCGGAGTTTGCCCGGCGCCCGGGGTAACCGTTGATCTCCTCGTCTCCCTTAATCAGCTTCCTTTCAACTACACCAACGGGCCGCTTACCATTAATCTCGGACAATCAGTCCATCTGTATTTCAGTTCCAACAACGCCGATAGTTGCGTGGCTGACTGGGTAGGGGCGGTGCCCACAATCTGGGAAAATACCCAGCAGCCCTCATCAACTACTACCTATGGAGTTCGATGCACCGGACCGGGCGGTTCGGCCACCGACTCGGTAACGGTTATAGTCAGCCAGCCGCCTAACAATCCCTCAAATGTAACCGTAACCGAACCAAACTACTGCGTCTCCGGACCGGCGGCGACAATCGGTTGGACATATTCTGATCCGCAGGGCAGCCCCCAGTCGGCATATCAGGTTCAGATAGACGACCAGGGCTCGTTCAACAGCCCGGAAGTTGACAGTGGTAAAATAAACTCCGGCTCTGGCTCATATTTTACTGGCCAGGGATTACTCGCATTCAATACGACATACAGAGCAAGGGTAAGAGTATGGAACGGATATGACTCGGTTTCCGGGTGGACGACATCCAGCAGCTTCAAAACGCCCAACTTTGCCTACCCCCAGGTCAATTTCACCTGGACCTCCAACGGCATAAGCGAAAATCCGTCTCCGCCGATCGGCAAGGATGTGCAGTTCACGGACCAAACAGCATTCAGCGGACCTGTTCCGAATCGTGAGTGGAGTTGGACATTCGGTGACGGCGGTTCCTCAACCCAACAGAATCCGCTCAAGGTTTACAACGCCGAAGGCACATACTATGTAACCCTGACGGCTACCGACAATGCCGATCAGTCCTGCGCCCGAACCCGCGGCCCGCTCATCATCCAGAAACCGATACCCCGCTGGAGGGAAGTCGCCCCACAGTAGAATAAAAAATCCTCCGACGTCTCGGAGGATTTTTGGTTGACCGAAGCTATAAGTTTTAGTATTTTGAGCGGGATGGAACTATTGTTTAAAAAGAATTATTTAACCCAGATAGAAAATTCCGTAAAAGGCGAGAACCACTTGTTTCGCAACTTTTTTGTGGAGAAAAACGGGAAGGTGGAGGATTCGCTGGAAGATGGCAAAAACTCCTGCGCGGTTATGGTGTCCCACATACTCTATTCATTTAATTCTCTGTTAGAATTTCTGGGTAAAGAACATTGGATAAAGTTCATCCACCTCACCGTTGATTCAACCCAAAAAGACATGATTGAGCATGGGTGGCATAAGGTTGATGACCTGAAGCCGGGGGCAATCTTGGTCTGGGAGAAAAAATATGGCCGCAACGGAGAGCCCCATAATCATATCGGATTTTATATCGGCAATAACGAGGCGATAAGCAACTCTTCGAAAGGAACCGGCTTTCCGTGGAGACATCATATTACTTACGGTACCAATCCGGACGGCACGCCGGTGCGCAAAATAGAAAAGATCTATTGGCACCCGGAGCTTGATAAGGGATAAACAAAAATTTCATGCCTAAAAGTAAAAAAATCGAGCAAATCTTCGAAGGAGCTACCTACGGCGATTTTTTGTTCAGGCCCCAGTTCAGCGTGGTAAAAAGCCGGAGAGATGTTGATCTCACGATGCCTCTGACCCGGAATATCCGGCTCAATGTCCCTATTGTCGGAGCCAATATGGATACGGTGACGAGGGAAAAAATGATGAAGACGCTTTCTTTGGAAGGATGTTTCGGTTTTTTGGACCGGAACTGTTCCATTGTCGAGCAGGCCGCCCGGGTAAAACACGTTAAGCGCCAGCACTCTTTTGTTATTGAAAATCCCATCATGATCCCAAGAAAGAATACCGTTGCCGATGCGGGAAAAATTTTAGAATCCCAGAACATAAGCACGTTGCTTGTGGAAGAGGGTCCCGGAAGCGGAACTTTGGCGGGCATTCTTACCCATCGGGACCTTCTTGCCGCACAGGGCAAAGAGTCGGAGCCCTTGGAAAGATTTATGACCCCTTTCAGAAAATTGGTCACGGCCTCGCCGAATATTTCCATGAATAATGCGGAAAACATGATGCTTGAGGAAAGGATAGAAAAACTGCCTCTGATAAATAAAAACAGAAAGATCACGGGCTTGATCACCATGCGCGACTTGCGTCTGGCAAAACAAAAACCCTATTCCACCAAAGATAAAAAGGGCCGGTTGATGGTTGGGGCGGCGATAGGAGCCGCCGGGGACTATATGGAGAGGGCCGATGCTTTGGTATCTGCCGGAGTCGACTGCGTCCTGATGGATGTGGCTCATTCTCATTCGGATATTGTAAAAGTTGCGGTAAAGAAATTTAAGTCCAAATTCAAAAGCATGGACTTGATTTGCGGCAATGTCGCCACAAAAGAAGGTGCTAAGTTCCTGATGGATCTGGGAGCCGACGGCATTAAGGTTGGCATCGGTCCCGGCAGGGGTTGCCGGACACGGCTGGAGGTCGGCGCGGGCGTGCCCCAGCTTCAGGCGGTCAGAGAGGCCTATCTCGCCGTTCAGGGACGTGTTCCGATAATCGCCGACGGAGGGGTGGGCAACGACAAAGACATCGCTTTAGCCATATTGTCGGGCGCATCGACAGTGATGTTGGGCAGTATGCTTTCCGGAACCGACGAAAGTCCCGGAATAGTTATAGAAGACCCCTCGACCAGAAGGAAAGTCAAAATGTACCGGGGGATGACCTCGGCTGAAGCGGTAATAGACAATTTTCTGAAAAGAGACCCCGAGGACGTTTTGACGAATTCCCAGGCCCAGGAAGGACAGTCGGTCACAGTTCCTTATGTCGGAAGCGTGACCGACGTTATAAAAAGAATTAAAGACCATCTTCGTTCGGCGGTAAGCTATGCCGGGGAAAAGGATCTGTACGGCGCACATAAAAAAGTGTCTTCTAATCCTGCCGATTATTTTATCAGATTAAGCGACGCCTCAAGAAAAGAGTCGTTTGAAAGATAAAGAAAAATATGGTAGAATTTCTGGGTAATTTGGGGCCGTAGCGTAACCTGGATTATCGCGTCTCCCTGTCACGGAGAAGATTGCGGGTTCAAATCCCGTCGGCCCCGCAAAAATGCTATACTTCTCGCATGAAGTGGTATGTTTGGATCATAATATCAGCCGTCATCCTATCTCTTTCAGGTCTGGCCATAATTTCCATAAAGCAGGACCCTTTTCAGTCGGGCCAACTCATAAAGTTTCTATTTTTCTGCTCTCTTTTCGTTTCAAGCTGGGGCTTCGGCGCACTTGTTCTTATGGGCCTGAAAAATGACTTTCCGGCCGCCTTCAGAAGGGGATTGTTTCTGGCGCTCGTGGTATCTGGAACAATCATATTGAACCGGCTGCACCTATTGAACATATTCAATTTCTCAATATTATTAGGAGTCATAGTGGCTATTGAGTGGTTTCTGACCAGAACATTTAACCCAAAAATTTCTAATTTCTAATTACTAATTTCTAAATAATTTTCAATGTCTCAAATAACAATCAAATCAGAAGAAGAGAAAAAGATTATAAAATCTTTAAGCAATAGGAGCGACACCGAAGCTCAAAGAATTAAGCGGTTTTTGGCTATGCCCGATTTGTCGCGCACAGAAGGAAGTCCGCTTAAAGAAATAGTTGATCGTGCAATGCAAACAAAAAGCTTGGAAGGCTTTGATGTGGTTGAAGTTCCCGAGATCGTTCCAACACATATTTTGTTTGATCTTTTCAATATGCCGGAAGGTCATCCAGCCCGAAGTCCGTCGGATACATATTATGTCGACAATAAAAATGTCCTTCGCACTCATGACACGGTTTTTTGGTACTACTACTTGAACGACTCGGTAGTCAAAGAGCGAATTAAAAATAAAGAAACCTTAGGCGTGGTTTGTTACGGCAAAGTATATCGAAAAGATGAGATCGATCGATCGCATATGAATGTTTTTCATCAGTTTGGCGGACTTTTGATTGCGCCCGATGATGTAAAAACAATTACCCCCGATGATTTAAAAAAGGCACTGACGGAAATTGCAAAAAGTATTTTTGGCAATATTAATTTTCGTTTTTATGACCACAACTTTCCGTATACGGACCCGAGTTTTGAGATGGAGGCGGAAATTAATGGACGCTGGATTGAGATGTTGGGATCGGGAATGGCCCGCAAAAGTGTGTTGGCAAACTTTGGATTGACGGGCTATCATGGCTGGGCTTTTGGATTCGGTTTAGAGCGTTTGGCGATGGCTTCTATGGAGTTGCCCGATATCCGGCTACTCTGGTCACAGGATGAAAGAGTGAAAAAGCAGTTAAAACTCGGCAATAAATTCAAAGAGGTTTCCAAATACCCAGCCATTACCAGAGACATATCGTTTGTGGTGAAAAATGACTTTGTTCCCAATAATTATTTTGACCTGATAAGGGACTTGGGCGGAGATTTAGTGGAGCAGGTAGAACTATTAGATAAATACGAAAACGCTGAAAAATTCGGAAAGGACAAGGTAAGTTACACTTATCGCATTGTTTACCGCTCTAACGAAAGAACTCTTACCACCGAAGAAATAGACCCGATTCAGAACAAAATATACAAACAAACCGCTATTCAGTTTGGGGCCGAATTGAGATGATTTTGAGGGTTGATTTGCGAGGCGTAAAATGCTATAATTTAAGAGCAATTAACTAACCCGCCAAGGCGGGATACTCGTTTGAAATATGCCAGGTAGTAGAAGTCCCGACTGCCTGGCGGCATTAATTAAAACATCGGGACTTTCACTACCTGGTATGGCCGAAAAAGAACCCAAAACACAATCATATACAGCCAAAGATATCCAGGTTTTGGAGGGTTTGGAGCCCGTCCGCAAGAGGCCGGGGATGTATATCGGCTCAACCGGACCAGATGGGCTTCACCACCTAATTTATGAGGTCGTTGATAACGGGATTGACGAATCACTGGCCGGTTTTGCCAAAAACATCGAAGTTGTACTTTTGGCCGGAAATCAGATAAGAATCTCTGATGATGGTCGAGGCATTCCTACCGATATTCATCCCACTAAAAAGAAATCAGCTCTTGAAATTGCGGCGACGACTCTTCATGCCGGAGGTAAATTTGGCAGTGACACCTACAAGGTTTCCGGCGGTCTTCACGGTGTCGGCTTATCGGTGGTCAACGCGTTGTCAAAGTGGATGAAAATCGAGGTTCATCGCAAGCCGGATATCTATGCTCAAGAATATAAAATCGGCAAACCGCTTAACCCGGTTAAAAAAATCGGTTCAACCAAAAAGACGGGCACAATTGTGACTTTCGAGCCCGACCCGGATATTTTCAAAGAAATTAATTTTGATCGCGATACGATTTTAAATCACCTCCGCCAGCAGGCCTATCTGACCAAGGGCGTTAAGGTCACGGTCAAAGACGAACGGAACCCGATAAAATATTTCAGCAAGAAACAAGATAAAGAAATAACCGAAGTTTTTAATTACACTTTTTATTTTGAAGGCGGGATCGTCTCATATATTGAATTCTTAAACCGAAACGAGGAAGCAAAACACAAGACGGTTTTTTATGTTGCCAAAGAGCAGGACAATATTTTTGTTGAGGTTGCCATGCAGTATGTGAACGAAATATCCGGCAAGGAATTAAGTTTTGCCAACAATGTCCATACGATCGAGGGGGGCATGCATTTAACCGGTTTTAAATCGGCCATTACCAGAACTTTGAACGATTATGCCCGCAAGAACAGTTTTCTTAAAGAAAAAGACGACAATCTGTCGGGTGACGACGTGAGAGAAGGTTTAACTTCAATTATTTCCGTTAAATTAAAAGACCCCCAATTTGAAGGACAAACAAAGGCAAAGTTAGGCACTCCCGATGCAAGAACTGCCGTAGAAACAGTCATTAACACTGAATTTTCCGATTGGCTGGAAAGAAATCCTTTAGATGCCAGGCAAATTATGGAGAAGATAATCCTGGCCTCAAAGGCCAGGATGGCCGCTAAAGCCGCGCGGGAGACCGTTTTGCGCAAAGGCGCCCTCGAGGGTATGACCCTGCCGGGCAAGCTGGCCGACTGCTCAAGTCGAGATGCGTCCGAATCGGAGCTTTTCATAGTCGAGGGTGACTCGGCTGGCGGGTGTTTTTCTGGTGACACAAAAGTTGCTTTAACCGACGGACGAAATCTTTCTTTTAGAGAGTTGGTAGAGGAAAGTAAAAAAGGCATCGGGAATTATACCTATACCATTAAAGGAGACGGTAATATCGGAATTGCTCCGATATTACACCCAAGAATTACTAAGAGAAATACAGAAGTTATAAAAATAACATTAGATAACGGCGAAGAAATAACTTGTACTCCAGACCACCTCTTTATGTTAAGAAACGGTAACTATAAAAAAGCCGAGGAGCTTAATTCAAAAGATTCACTAATGCCTCTCTACCGCAAAATTTCTAAAATTGGAGGCAGAATTACTATTGATGGATATGAAATGGTTTTGAACCCAGCAGAACATTATTGGCGTTTTACCCATGTTCTTGCCGATCAGTACAATTTAGACAATAGTGCTTACTCTAAAAACGACGGAGACACTCGCCATCATAAAGATTTTAGTAAGTTAAACAACAATCCCGATAATATAGTGAGAATGAATAAGCAAGATCATCTTCTTTATCATACAAAACATCTGTTTAAAACAGCATTTAGACTTGACGTTTTAGAAAAGTTAAGGAAAATAAGACAAAGCAAAGAATATAGAGAAAAAATAAGTAAAATAATGAGTTCTCCGGAAATGAGCGCCATGTTGAGCAGAAGAGCAAAAAAGCAATGGGAGAATCAAGGGTATAAGCTGTTTATGATTCAAAAATTCTTGGAATTTTACAATTCCAATCAAGAATACAGAACTGGAAATAACGAGTTACTAAATAAGGTTCAAAAAGAATATTGGTCTAAAGATGAAAATAGAAAAAAACAAGCAAAAAAAGTTACGGAATTTTTCGCTAACCATCCTGAAAGAAAAGCGGACCTTTCTTTATTGGCAAAAAGCCAATGGAGCAGCTTGGAATTAAGGAATTGGAGAAGTGGGGAAACTAAAAAACAGTGGACCCAGAAATTTAGAGCTAAAAGAAGAGAAGCATATGATAAAACTTACAAAGAGAAAGCTCTGAAGTTGATGAAAGAGATTATTGAAAATAACGGGCAGTTTGATATTGAAAATTACAACATTGAACGTTTAAAAAGAAGGGATAAATCGCTCTTAAGATATGACACTATTCGAGATAAATTTTTCTCCGGTAGTGATAAAGTAATTCAGGAGGCAGCTATTAGTTATAACCACAAGGTTATTAAAATCGAAAAACTAAAAGAAAAAGTAGATGCGTATGATATAGAAGTTCCGGGAACTCATAACTTTGCTTTAGCAAGCGGAGTGTTTGTTCATAACAGTTCGAAATCCGGGCGGAACAGAAAAACTCAAGCTATCTTGCCCTTGAAGGGAAAGATATTGAACGTCGAAAAAGCCCGTCTGGACAAAATGCTTGCTTCTCAGGAGATTCGCGCGCTTATTATCGCCATGGGCACGGCCATTGCCGAAGAATTCGACATCAACCGCCTTCGATACCACAAGATAATCATCATGACTGATGCTGACGTTGACGGCGCCCACATCAGGACCCTTCTTTTGACCTTGTTCTACCGGTATTTCCCCAAGGTGATCGAAGGCGGATATCTTTACATCGCCCAACCGCCTTTGTATAAGATCCAAAAATCCGGCAAGATAAACTATGCATACAGCGATGCCGAAAAAGAAAAAGTGCTGGATGAATTCAGGAAAGCGATGGGGGGTGTTCAAATCGGCAAGCCAAAAGTCAAACCAAAGAAACAAAAGGATAGTGATTGGGAGGTGAGTGCTGTTGATGGAAATGGGGAGACAATACTAGAAGCGGAAGCCGAGTTGGCGACCGAAGCAGAGGAGAAGATCGCCGGCGTCTCCATTCAGCGCTACAAGGGTTTGGGAGAAATGAACCCGGAACAGCTTTGGGAGACCACTCTTGATCCGGCAAACCGTGTGCTTTTGCAGGTCAACATCAAAGACGCCGCCGAGGCCGACAGGATATTCGACGTCCTAATGGGTTCGGACGTTCTGCCGAGAAAGAAATTCATCCAGACCCATGCCAAATCGGTGCAAAATATCGATATTTAATATATATTAAGGTTAAATATCTGACCAACATGGAAAACGCATTTGAAGTTCCGCCGAGTCCTCAAGTGGATTTTCGGGGGACTCTGGAAAAGGGAGATATTATCGAGACCACGCCGCTGAATGGCGGTGCCGTTACTGCTTTAGTTGTTTTCAAGGATGGTATGCGAGCTTTTTTCTCACCGATGGTAAACTCTCTGGAACTGGCCGCTTTTTGGATAGACGATCTTTTGGGTTTCGGGCTGGTTCCGCCAGTTGCAGAGAGAAGCGTCAATGACCAGCCCGGACTTCTCAGGCAGCTGGTAGGCGGAGCAAAACCGGCCTTGTATTATAAAACCTGGGAAGAGATGGTCCAACCCCAGGAACTCTTGAAGGCCGCGGTTCTGGATTATATTCTGGACAGCCGTGACCGTAGAAGAGAGAATTTCCTGATCGACGAGAGCTCTCATAAACTTTGGCTTATCAATAACGACTATTACATGCTTCTGGCGTCCTTCAACAGCAGGGATATCTTCAATACCGCCGTAAACAGAGGACTGACCGACTTGTCTCTGGACATGCTTGCCGCCATAGATAAGTTCTATTCCGGCTCGCCGTCGCTCCTTAACCGGACCGAAGAAAAAGAGACACTGGATGTTTTAAACCGCGCCCGAGAGCGGGCCAGCATAATTTTAGATAAGAAGACCGTGGCAAACTTATGGCACTGATGTATTTTGTGGATTTATTCGAGTTTGATTCCCGGGCGAAACAGAAAAAGATCGCCACTTTTAAGATGGAAGAAGGCGGTTCCAACGGGGTTGAGGTAGAAGGCGACTCATATCACCCGGCCGTAGAGAATCTTAGAGGCGAAGGGATTTTCGACTACAAGAATGCCGCTCCGAGCAAGCTCTATCCCGACGACGGGTTAAGTTTTTTGGAGAACCTTAAATACAACTTCAGGTCCGGTTATTTGTCCGCCTCCGAGGTTCAAAAGAAGACGGTTGACTAAAATGCGCCGCTCTGATAAAGTATAAATGTAACGCCGCGGGGCGTTTTAACATAGCTTAAATGAACAGGATTCTCACTTTTCTTAAAGAAGTCAGGATAGAGCTTGCCAAAGTAAGCTGGCCGACCAGGAAGCAAATAATAGTATATACGGCCGTTGTTATCGGCTTAAGTTTGTTTTTTGCCGTGATCCTGGGGGTCTTGGACATTTTTTACGAATTCCTGGTTAATACATTCTTGGTAAACTAAAATATGCCTAAGCAAGTTACAACCGGGGAACGTCATTGGTATGCTATCCACACCTATTCCGGCTATGAGGATAACGTAGCCAGGAACCTTAAACAAAGGGTTGAGTCCCTCGGCTTTGAGGGCAGGATATTTAATGTTCTGGTCCCGAAAGAAAAAAAAATACGCATTAAGGGCGGCAAAAGAGAGACCATCGAGGAGAAAATTTATCCGGGATACGTTCTTGTTGAGATGGTTGTGGACGACGCCTCCTGGTATGTTGTCCGAAACACCCCAAACGTTACCGGATTTATCGGCGCCGGGACGGTTCCTACGCCTTTGGCAAGCACCGAAGTGGAAGTTCTTATGAAGAGAATGGGCGTAGAGGAGCCAAAATATAAAATTGATGTCGCCGTAGGAGATAGGGTAAAAATAACCGACGGGCCATTCAAGGATTTTGACGGCAAGGTGTCCGAGGTTGATGCCGAAAAGGGCCGGGTAAAGGTGTTAGTCACCATATTCGGACGGGAAACGCCGGTCGAATTAGATTTTTTGCAGATTAAAAAAATTTAGCAATTACCAATTACCATTTGCCAATGATTTACCATTTTACCATTGAATCATTTTCTGAAAATGATAAATGTAAATTGAACACATGGCTAAGAAACTAAAAACACAAGTAAAGATCCAGGTCACCGCAGGACAGCTTGAGCCCTCTAAGATAGGGCAGGCCCTTGGTCCGCACGGTATCAACCTGCAGCAGTTCATGCAGCAGGTGAACGAGGCTACCAAAGACAAGCAAGGCCAGGTTGTTCCTGTTGAGATAAATATCTATGAGGACAGGAGTTTTGAGTTTAAATTAAAGACCCCCCCTGCGGCCTATCTGCTTCGTGTCGCCGCTGGACTTGAAAAGGGTTCCGGTGTTCCCAATAAAAACAAAGTAGGCAAAGTAACCAAAGCCCAGGTCAAACAGATAGCGGAACAAAAAATGGCCGATCTGAACGCCAATGACATCGATGCGGCCATGCGCATAGTGGAAGGAACGGCGTGTTCAATGGGGATAGAAGTGAAGTGAGCACTTCAATTCTTCAGTATAAACTCCTGCGAACGGAATACTGATGTAGCAACGGAAGTGTGAAATAAAGAACTCTAAAAAATCTCCTTTCCGGAGATTTTTTGTTATCAACATAGACAAATTTCATTTTTTTGATTAAAGTATCAAAACTCTTGTTTTTTGAAAAAGGAATAACTGTGAGTAGGAAAAAAGAACCCAAGCTATCTGACGTTATAAAAAGGGTCAAGGCCTGTCTTGCTAACGAGGACAGGAAAGATGCTCTGTTCAGGCAGGCATTGGTTACAAACGAAGTGGGCGACTGGGCCAAATTCTTGACCCATGACCCCGAGTTGAATCCCGGGGCCAGACCGGCTGGCGGAAGACCCGAGGAAGTTATGGCCGCGGGCCAGGCCTTTTGTATGCTTTTCAGCTTGGCGTTGGCCAGGAACATTGACCCGGCCGAAGCTATCGAGGCCGGCCTGAAAAATTGGGAAGATGCCGACTGGCGGAAAAGAGAAGCGGAAAAAGACCAGAGCGAGAATGAGGTTAGGGGGATAGCCGCATCCGGCGGAATAAGAATGGGCGAGGCCTATGTTGTTTCTCCGGATAACCCCATAGACAACTTGCCTGCCGGGATGATCTTAGTCACATCTTTTGCAAGTCCCGAACTGGTCATCTACTTTGAGCGAGCGATTGCTGTGGTTACCGATCACGGCGGAAAAACCTCCCATGCGGCCAACATGGCCAGGCAAAAAAACCTGCCTTGCATAGTGGGCACCGGCAATGCTACCGAAAAGATCAAGCATGGCGATATTATTACTATTGACGCCAACATCGTGACCGAAATAGGCGTCGTTACGATAGACAAATAGAATCAAGCCCCAAGAGGGGCTTTTAAAATTAAAATTTTCGTGTTAATATCTCTAAACTGTTAGAACATTAACAAGGAAAAACAAATGGCAGAAGTAATTGCTCTAGCCGGCTGGCCACCCGAGGTCTTGGCTTATGCTTATGCAATGTATTCTCGTTCCGCCCTTTCTATTAGGGAAAGCATGTTAAAGATAACCAATGAAAAAGCTTCCGGATTCTTGGATACTTTCTATTTTAAATATAACCACAGATCTATTGCTGATAATGCCCATGTTCCTTTGGCTATTGAGAATGCTTCCGAGATTGTTGCTTTTGAACTTGAAGACGAACAACTTTGGGATGGTCAGGAAAGGTCGACTCGTTATCAGAATTTTAATAAGCCCAATGCTTATTTTATTCCGGAAACAGTTAGAAATACTCCGCACGAGAGAGAATATTGTGTTATCGCGGATTTTCTTCTTGGCAAATATGGCGATTATAGCTCTCTTTGTTTTGAGTATTTAGCAAAGAAATATTCTAAACCCCCGGAAATGAAAGGTGACGATTATGAGAGAACGCTCAAGGCCAGGGCTTTTGATGTGGCTCGCTATTGGCTTTTTAACGGGATTCTTACGTCAGTCGGCCAGATTACGAGTGCCAGAACGCTTGAAGACCAGATTTGCCGTCTTATGGCAGCGGAGTATCTTGAAACTGTTTATGTGGCTAATCAAATGAAGGAAGCGTGTCTGGCAAAGCCATTTTGCCCCGAAGGTAAAAATGAACCGCCAGTTGCGCCGACACTGGTCAAGCATGTCAGTCCGAATGGATACGCTGTTCGCATTAGGGAGCTGATGAAAAGGGTGATGAGCGTTTATCTGAGTAATTTCATGTATCCCGGCGCTTATAATAACTATACAAGGCACGTCAGATTGACCCGTCCTTTTAGAAGTATTCAGCATGAAATAGTAGCCGGATTGGTCTATGAAGCTACTAATCTAACCATGAGAGATATCCAAAGCTTTCTTAATAAGATGGAAATTGGAAACGTGAATTGGATTATCGGCCAAGTTCTTGATTTGAGAGAAAAACATGACGCATTGCCCCGAGCTTTTGCGGCAGGATATGGAATCCAGTTTGACATTTGTATGGATATTGGCGGCAGACGAGATCTGCACCGACATCGAAATTGTATCCAGATACATCAAAAGTTTACTGTTGACCGTGGCTTTGATGTGCCGGAGCTTGTTAGAGAAATGGGCAAGGGAGACGATTTTTCTGACAACATGAAGCATGTTGCCTTGAGGGTTAGCCAATTAAAACATGCGATAGGAAATAATGCTAACTACCTTATCCCGTTTGCTTTTAGGGCGGGAACTCTTTATAAAATGGATTATCGCCAGGTTGAGTATATGACGGTTCTTAGGTCAACGCCCCAAGGCCATTTTTCATATCGGGAAGTAGCAGTGGCAATGGATAGACAATTAAGAGAATTAGTCCCCGGCTTAGAAAAACATTCACGAGTCACGCCTTTTGAGAATGAGGATATATTCAAAAGATAGCCCGTTTTACGGGCTTTTTTTAATACAAAAATCGTGGTAAATTACAGGAGACTATGGAATATAAGCCCGTCATTGGTCTGGAAATACACGCAGAACTTAATACAAAGACAAAAATGTTTTGCGATTCTTTAAATGATCCCGACGAGAAACATCCCAATGTTAACGTCTGCCCGGTTTGTATGGGCCATCCGGGAACGCTTCCGGTTACAAACTTTGAAGCTGTTAAAAAAGTCATAATAGCCGGTCTTGCTTTGAATTGCCAAATAAATAAAGGAACATTTTTTGAAAGAAAGAACTATTTCTATCCCGACCTGCCCAAGGGCTACCAGATATCCCAATACCAAAAGCCACTTTGCCAAAACGGAGTTTTGGAAATCCCAAATCCCAAATCCCAAATCCCAAAGAAGATAAGAATTACTCGAATCCACTTAGAAGAAGATGCGGGGCGTTTATACCATCTTCCCGGCAAGGACTACTCCCTCGTGGATTTTAACCGTGCCGGAGTGCCTTTAATGGAATTGGTGACCGAACCGGACTTTGAAAGCGGCCAAGAAGTCCGTAAATTTGCCGAAGAACTGCAGTTGATCTGGAAATACCTCGGGGTCTCCGATGCCGACATGGAAAAGGGACAGCTCCGGATCGAAGTGAATATATCACTTCGACCCGAAATTCCAAATTCCAAATTCCAAATTCCAAAATTGGGAACCAAAGTGGAGATAAAAAACTTGAACTCGATAAAATTCGCGGCGGACGCGGTGGACTACGAGATCAAGAGACAAACCGAACTTCTGGATAAGGGAGAAAAAATAGTTCAGGAGACCCGCGGTTGGGACGAGAACAAAAAAGCGACATTCAGCCAGAGGTCTAAAGAAGAGGCCCATGATTACAGATATTTTCCGGAGCCGGACCTGCCGCCTCTCAAATTTACCGATGCCGAGATAGCCGTCATCAAAGAGGGGATGCTTGAACTGCCAGTCCAACGCCGGGCCAGATTCAAAGAGCAATATGGATTACCTGACACCGACATAAACTTATTCGTAGCATCTAAATCGTTGGGTGATTATTTTGAGCATGTCGCCAGCGAACTCCTGTCTTTTGATAAATTAGCCCATCTTAAAAAACCGCCGGTTGATGAACAAGGCAAGTTATTCAAACTGGCCGCAAACTACATTATTACCGAGTTAAAGCGCATGGCCGAGGCGGTATCTGCTGATCCGGCAGACACAAAAATTACGCCGGAAATGTTTGCCGATTTGGTTGTTAGGGTATTCCATGGCCAAATTTCATCCAGTGGAGCCCAAACCGTCTTGAAAGAGATGTTTGAAACGGGTGTGTCGCCGGAGAAAATAATCAAAGATAAAGACCTGGAACAGGTTTCGAGTGTTGGAGAATTGGAAATGGCTGTAGATAAAGCTATTGCGGAAAACCGGCAAGCGGTAGAGGATTATAAAAAAGGAAAAGAGGCCTCGCTTAAATTTTTGATAGGCATGGTAATGAGGGAGTCCAAGGGTAAGGCCAACCCGCAGGTCGTTGCCGAAATATTAAACCAGAAATTAAAATGATTAAAAAATTATTAGCAAAATTAGTCGGTTTTCGGGAGCAAAGAGCGAATTTTCCCGCTACGCGCTTCGAGGCAGAACAAAAAGACGAAGCCAAGTTAGCCAGAGAACGCCTCGAAGATATCATGAGAAGCCGGGATAAAAAGTATGTTTCCGAGCGGACAATTCCGGCCGAAGAAGACATTTTAGGTCCCAGTGATTCGGCCCTCAAGGGCGAGAAGCAAGAAACTTCCGAATAATTTCCCCGGCTTCTTTTTGGTTCTTGATCCCCTCGACTTCGCTCGGGGCAAGCCAATGTATCTCTTTATTCCTTTTGAACCAGGTCATCTGACGTTTTGAATACTTGATGATATCTCTCAATAAATTCTGGTATTCTTGAGAATTTGAGAATGATTTTGGAGTTCTTTGTTTTCTATATTTTCTTAGCCATCCGGAAATCCACCGGTATTCAAGGCCTAACTCATCAAGTCGTTTCCAACTGACTCCTTGTTTGCCAGGTAGTGAATGTTCCGGAGTTTCTCGGGCGACAAAGTCGCAGCCGGAACATCTACTACCTGGTTTGTGTAGGTTTTTAACTTCTTTTATCATCCCTTGTTTAAGACGTTCGTCTAGACGCTTTTTAATTTTGACGGCCAATTTTTCTTTACCCGGATTTAGTCCAAGCCACAAGACATCATAATTTCCAACCATCTGATTTATACCACGATCGTAGTATAAATCAGATTTATTTTTGAGAGCTTTTTTGATAGATTTTCTGGCCATTGCGATTTCTACGGCTCTTATTAACCGGCGCTTGTTTTTGGGGTCAATCGTTTTTGCTCGTTCCGGGTCCAGTTTCTTTAATTTCTCAAATAATTTCTCAATTTCTAAATTTCCTAATCCCTTTCTTAATTTTTTGTTTGGCGGAACTTCGGCAACCGACATTCGGCCAAGCAAAACATCAATATAAAATCCCGTACCGCCGACAATAATGGGGATTTTGTTTTTGGTCAAGATTTCTTTTATGGCTTTTTGCCCCAACCTTTTAAAGTCGTCAGCGGTAAACTGTTTTTTAGGACTTGCAACATCAATAAGGTAATGCCTTACTCCCTCTGAATAGTAATCTTGGTTTTGAATTTTGAATTTTGAATTTTGGGTTTGTTTAGGATTTATCCCTAGGCCTTCGGCCGGGATCCCGGTCGTCTTTGGCGACCTAGGGAGGATTTTGGATTTAGGATTTCTATCCCTTGGGACCTTTCCCGTTCCGACATCCATTCCGCGGTAAACCTGCCGCGAGTCGGCGGAAATTATTTCACCCTCACACCTATGCATAGGTGTGAGGGCAAGCCACTTCATTTTTCTCGCGATTTTTATAGCCAAATCCGACTTTCCCGAAGCCGTCGGACCGACAATGACAACTATTTTCGGCGCTTTGCCACCAATCATAATTATGATATCTTACATCCAGTTCAGATCTTTGAAAAGGATAAGCCGGTGTGACAAAGTGGCTCAAATTTTGGCCGTTCTTGGTGACGCCGATAGTCGTCTACTTTAATGTCGAACTTGTGTTTATTCCGAAACTTATGCTGTTAGGCATAAAGGGTTGGGAGCTGTTTGGCTACGCTGAAATTGCGGCTTCTCTGGAATTGGCTTACTATGGATGGTTTTTTTGGTGGCTCGGTTCTCTGATCAAAAACAACCCAAAACTTAAAGAGTTTTATGATGATGCCAAAGCTAAGGGCGTAGATAAAGTTTTAAGAAAGTTAGTAAAAATTTCGGTTGAACTTCTGCTGAAAGAAAGTAAGAACAAACGATTAGATAACGCTAAAAACGGCAACCCTAAAAGAGAAAGTTTTTTTACTATGTTTTTGCTTGGCGGTGGCATAGGAACCTGGATTTTAGGCTTGCTTATATTTCACGCGACAAAGTCGTATGTTGGCCTGGCAGGGCTTTTTTTAGGAAATGCGGTCAAGATAGCCTGTTTTGTTCTTTTGGCCAATCTTGTTGGATTTTGGGGTTATCTTTTGGTAACGCTAGTCGCGTTGTTCAAGGCCTATAGATTTGTATTCGATCGAATTAAGGATAAATTGAGTAATATTGCGATGAGTTTGTAACTTTCGACTTTAACCCCGCATTTTGACGGGGTTTTGTTATTTTTTATCCCCTATTTCTTTCTTGAGTTTTTCTAATAACCTCTCCACTTTTATCTGGCCAACATCGCCCTTGCCTCTCTGTCGTACGGCAACGGCTTTGGCTTTAACTTCTTTTTCTCCAACGATAAGAAGGTAAGGGATTTTTTGCATTTCGGAGGCGCGGATTTTTTTGCCGAGAGTTTCATTGTCTAAGTTTAATTCGGCTCGCAATCCGTTCTTTTTTAATTCCTCGTAGACATTTTGAGCCCACTTGTTTTGTTTATCTGATATCGGCAGAACGGCAACTTGAACAGGGGACAACCACACAGGAAGGGCTCCGCCGGTATGTTCAAGCAAGACCCCGATAAATCTTTCAAACGAGCCGAAAATTGCCCGATGGATAACCCAGGGCATTTTCTGCTGGCCGTTTTCGTCGGTGTAAAAAACATCGAACTGTTTAGGGAGCATTACCAGGTCCAACTGGGCCGTGCCCATCTGCCAGTCACGATCCTGGGAATCCCGCAGATGCGCTTCTATCTTGGGTCCGTAAAAAGATCCCTCGCCTTCAGCAGTTGCATATTTAACCCCGGCTTTCTTTAAGGCGTTTCCCAATGCTTTTTCTGCTATATCCCATTCTTCCTTACCCCCTAATGCATCTTTGGGGCGGGTAGCTAAAACATATGTCGTTTTGAAACCGAACATATCGTAAAAATTCCTGATAGTATCAACTATTTTAATAACTTCTTCTTCAACTTGCTCGGGCCGAAGATAGATGTGGGCGTCGTCCATGGTGATCTGTCTGACCCTGAACAAACCGCCCAATGTGCCGGAAAGTTCATTCCGGTTCAATCGGCCGATCTCGGCTAACCGCAACGGCAAGTCGCGGTAGCTCCTAACCCGGGAATTATAAACATATGTCGATTCCGGACAGTTCATTGGCTTTACAACAAGCATTTCATTTTCGTCGCGTGGGTTGACAAAATAGAACATATTATCGCGGTAATGTTCCCAGTGGCCCGATTTTACGAAGACATCTTTTTTAACCAGGATCGGTGTTGAGATCTCTTGGTACTTCTCGGCCTCGTTTATTTCTCGAGCGGCTTTTTCCAGCTCTTTAAAAATAACCATGCCTTTAGCGTGCCAAAACGGCGCTCCGGGGGCGATTTCGTGGAAACTAAAAAGATCCAATGCCTGGCCGATGTCCCGGTGGTCTTGTTGAGCTTGCTTCTCCATTTATCCAGGATAGCAAAATGAAGCGAGTTTAGGCAACCAAGGCGAGGGGCTTTACGTCGTCACACATGAATTTGATGCTGCCGTCTCGGTCGTTGATCTTTCCGCGGGCCACGACAACACTGTTCTCTTTCCAGGCGTCGGGGTTCTTCTCCAGGACATTGGGGAATACTACGACCTCGATCTTTGATGTCAGGTCTTCTATCCATGAAAAAACCATGGGTCGGCCGGTCTTGGTGACTATTTTTTGCGTTTTGGTTATCACACCTCCGATCTTAATCGAGCCCGAAGTGCTTACCGAGATGCTGTTAATGGGTATTACATTCTCAAGCTTAAGCTGGGTTTGATAACTGCTTAGGGGGTGGGCCGAAACGAACAGTCCCAGCAGTTCCTTTTCCCAGATCAGTTTTTCCCACGGTTTGGCCGGTTCAGCCGGAGCAAGGCGGAGAGGCGGAAGGTCTGCCTTGTCGGAGTCGCCGAACAAACTGCTCTGTCCCATTGAGGAGTGCTTTTGTTTTTCCTTAGCATAAGAAAGCAGGTTTTCCGTATTTACCAGCAGCATGTTCCTGTCGCCGAATTCATCGAGGGCTCCGCAGCGGACAAGCGACTCGACTGCTTTTTTATTCAGATCTTTATTATGGACCCTGGTCACAAATTCCTCGACATTCTTGTAGTGTCCGTTGTCCTCCCGTTCGGCGATAACGGCATCGGCAACGCCTTCGCCCAGATTTTTAATGGTCAGGAGTCCAAAACGAATACGGTCTTTTTGTTGTTGGTCGTTAGTTGTTGGTTGTCGGTCTTTTACAACCGTGAAGTCCTTGTAAGAGCTGTTGATCTCCGGCGGCAGAACCGGAATGCGCATTCTTTGGCATTCGGAGATGACCTCGGATATTTTTTCCGTATCACCGGCTTCCGCCGTGAGCACGGCGCACATGTATTCCGCCGGGAAGTTCGCCTTCATGTACGCGGTCTGGTAGGCGACACGGCCATAACAGGCGGCGTGGGCTTTATTGAAACCATATCCTTGGAACGGCTCGAACAGGTTCCATATCTGCTCTGCCTGCCCCTTTGTCATTCCGCTGTGGGTTTGGCAGCCCTGAACGAAGATCTCATGTTGTTTCGCCATTTCAACCGGAATTTTTTTACCGACCGCTTTTCGGAATTTATCCACCGATTCCCAGTTATAGCCGGCCAGTTCCATGGCTGTGAACAAAAGGTCGTCCTGATAGACCAGAATGCCGTACGATTTGGCAAGGAATTTTTCCGCTTTCGGGTGGAAATACTTGATGGGGCTGCGGCCCTGTTTGCGGGCGATATACTCCGGTATGTTATTTATCGGTCCGGGGCGGTACAACGCGACCATGGCATTAATATCGTGGATGGTGGTTGGCTTGAGGTCCATAAGGTGCTTGGTCATACCCGAGCCGTTTAATTGGAAAAGGCCCTCGGTTTCGCCTTTGGCCAGCATGGCAAATGTTTTTTTGTCGTCCAAAGGAATTTTTTCAATATCAATATTTATATTTCTATGCTCCTCAACCAAACGGACGGCATTTTCCAAAATGGCCAGGTTGCGGATGCCCAAAAAGTCGAGCTTGGTAAGTCCCACGCCGTCTTCACCGACGGTGTACATGTCGTATTGGGTTATTAAATTGTCCTCGCCTTTCGGATCGAATTGGATCGGCACATATTCAATCAATGGTTTAGGGGCGATGACCACGCCGGCGGCGTGGACCGAAACATGGCGAACTGTTCCCTCAAGTTTTTTGGCAATGTCGAGTATCTGGCGGGCCTCTCCATCCCTGTCATAAAGGTCCTTCAGGTTCGATTCTATCTCCATGGCGCGCTTGATGGTCATGGGGAAGCCCTGGGAACCCATTGGGATGAGGTTGGCGATCCGGTCGCCGACGTCATATGACTTTCCGGTGGCCCGTGCCACGTCGCGAACCGCTCCGCGGGCCAGCATTGTGCCGAATGTGCCTATCTGGGCCACTTTATCGGCGCCATATTTCTTTTTTGCGTATTCGATCACTTCCTGCCTTCTGTTGTCGGCAAAATCCATGTCTATGTCTGGAGCAGAAGGGCGGAAGGGGTTGAGGAATCGTTCAAATGGAAGCTGGAAGTCAATCGGATTAACATTGGTAATGCCTGAAAGATATGCCACAAGCGAACCGGCGACCGAGCCGCGGACGGTGGTATATATATTTGACTCATGGGCGAACCGGAGAAGGTCGGCGACAACAAGGAAATAAGGCGCGTAGTTCTTGTTTTTAATGATCTCAAGTTCATAACGCCGCCGCTCTTCTAATTTCTGGTTCATGTCCAAGCCACGTTTTTTTGCTCCTATTAGGGTCAGTTCATCAAGCATCTGGTCAGCTGTTTTGCCGGGTTCAAGAACAAAGTCCGGGAAAATAAATTTGCCGAGAGTCAGTTCGACATTGCATCTCTCGGCTATTTTGTTCGTGTTCTCGACGGCTTCCGGAATATCCTTGAACCACTCCAAGGCCTCCTCGTTCGAGATGAAGTGATATTGTCCCTTGCCGGAAAAAATTGCCGTATCTTCGACATCGGTGTGGGTGGAAATGGCGACCAGGGTCTTGTGGGCGAAAGCGTCGTCAGGGTGAAGATAGTGTGAATCCTGCGTTGCAACCAAAGGGATATTCAGCTTGCGGGAAAATTCAAGGATAGAATTTTTCCATTCCTGGAAAAATTCCACATCCGGATGGTGCATTATTTCCAAATAATAATTTTTCGGGCCGAAGATGGCCTGATATTCCAAGATTATCTTCTCGGCCTTTTCTTTGTTTCCCGATTGGATGGCCCGGCCAAGTTCGCTGCCCGGGCAGCCGGAGAGGCAGATCAGTCCCTCGGCGTGCTCGCGGAGCAGTTCCTTATCCACGCGGGGTTTGTAGTAATAACCCTCCAAGTGGGCGGCGGTCGTGAGTTTGATGAGGTTCTGGTAGCCGGTATTATTTTTAGCCAAAAGAGTAAGATGATAGCGTTTGTTGTCGATATTGGGTTCTTTTTGGAACCGGCTGCGATTGGCGACATACGCTTCGACTCCGATTATCGGCTTGATGCCGTTCTTCACGCACGCGGTATAAAAATCTATTGCCCCGTACATTACCCCATGATCAGTCAGCCCGATCGCGGTCATGCCATGCTCTTTTGCCAGCTTGACCATGTCCTTAACTTTGGACATGCCGTCCAGCAAGGAATAATGGCTGTGCGTGTGAAGGTGAGTGAACTTCATTACTTCCATTCTAAGCGTATAAATTTTTTATGGGAATGTTGATAAGCCATTTCTGTTGCCAATAAACTCATTTTGTGTTAGCATTTTTAAACTATGGCTGTTCCGCGTCATCATATGGCTAAAGGTAAACAACTCCGAAGGAGGAGTCATTTAGCTTTAAAGCCCAAAAAACTCGCCAAATGCTCCCACTGCGGCCGCGAAACCGCGCCTCATGCTGTCTGTAAGTTTTGCGGCTATTACAAAGGCAGGGAAGTCGTTAATGCCCTTGCTAAAAAGCTGAAAAAGAAAGAAAAAAGACAACATTCAGCGGCAAAGTAATTTCGTTTAAAAATAATGGCCAGTCGACACCTTTCACGTTCCGTAGCAATGCAGTCGCTCTATGAGTGGGATTTTAGGGGCAAGAATACGGCCGAACTTTCCGAGATAGTCGAGCGCAATGTAAAGGAATTCGCCTCCGGTTTGGAAGATACCGGATTTATCCATCAACTGGTGGAAGGCGCGGTTAAGCATTTGCCCGAACTCGATAAGATAATCGAAAAGGCCGCGCCGCAGTGGCCTTTGGACCAGATAGCCATCGTGGACAGGAATGTCCTGCGGCTGGGACTATTTGAACTTTTATTCGGCAACCGCGAGGAGGTTCCGCCCAAAGTTGCCATCAATGAAGCGATCGAACTGGCCAAGTCATTCGGTGGGGACTCGTCCGGTAAATTTGTGAACGGCGTTTTGGGCACTATATATAGAGAGATAGGCGAACCGGGAAAGGATGACGCTCCTCCGGTCCGGGAGAAGAAGGAGCAAGAAGAAGAACAATAATAATTTTCAATTTTCAGTTTTCAATTTTCATTGAATGTATCAATTTTTCAATTTTCAAACATTGAATCATTGAAAATTTATTGTAAATTGTAAATTGTAAATTGTGAATTTGACTCAATGCGTGACAAATTATCTGAGCTTGAATCAAAAATAAACTTTAAATTTAAAAACAAAGACCATCTCCTGATGGCGCTTACCCATCGCTCATATCTCAATGAGAATCCGGGTTGGCATCTGGACCATAACGAGCGTCTGGAGTTTTTGGGCGATGCTGTTTTAGAACTTGTTGTAACCGAACATCTCTACTCCAACTACCCGAATCCTGAAGGAGAAATGACCAATTGGAGGGCGGCGCTGGTCAATGCCATAATGCTTTCGAAGATCACAGGAGAATTTGACCTGAATAAATATGTTCTGTTGTCCCGGGGCGAAGCCAAAGATACGGGCAGGGCCCGCCAATACATATTGGCCAATGCGATGGAATCGCTGATCGGGGCCATATATTTGGACCAGGGTTATGATGCTTCCGAAAAGTTTATTAAAAAATTTATCTTGAAAGAATTGCCTGGGATTATAGAAAATCAGCTATACAGGGACGCCAAGAGTTTATTCCAAGAAACGGCCCAGGACAAAGTCGGAATTACCCCGACTTACGAAGTGTTAAAAGAATGGGGGCCAGACCATGCCCGGAACTTCGAGGTCGGAGTATTCCTTGAGAAGGAGTTGGTTGCTTCCGGGCAGGGCCCGTCCAAACAGGAAGCCCAGCAAGAGGCCGCCTCGGAGGCCTTGAAAAAGAAGGGCTGGTAAGGAGATTAACATTCAGCTTAAATGACTGATTTAGCAATTCTTTTAGTTATTGGATATCTCGCGGGTTCTCTTTCCCCGGGGTATTTCTGGGGGCGAGTCATAAAAGGCCTTGATATAAGAAATTTCGGCAATGGAAATACTGGCGCGAGCAATACGTATCGTGTTGTAGGCCCTGTCTACGGAATAATTACAGCAGTATTTGATCTTTTAAAATCTCCTCTGGCATACTATTTTAGTTTATCAAGGGTTGATCCTGATTTGGCCATTTTGGTCGGCTTGGCGGCGGTGCTGGGCCATATTTTCCCGTTCTATTTGAGATTTAGAGGGGGCAAAGGAGTAGCATCTTTGGACGGGCTTTTTCTAATTTCCCTTTTCTTTGCCAGCCATATTTATTCATTCTTGTTGTTTGTCGGGATGATCATCTACTATGCAACCGTTGTAAAGCCAATCAGGTTGTCATTAAGGCATTGGTTAAAATTGGGAGCGCTTATCTTTCCGCTGAGCTTGATATGGATGCCTTTCAAATTGGCGGGCGGAGTTTTGGTGATATTGTTTGCTGTTGCTGTTGCCTTTGATCTTATCCGAAAGTTTAATCCGGAATTAAATAAGAAGTATCTTGAAAAACAAAGATTTGCCAAAGAAAAAGAACGAAGTCGTTTTTCCGGCTATACTATTTTTTTGTTCAGCGCATTGCTTGTTAGCTTGTTTTTCTCCAGAGAGATTGCGGCGGTTAGTTTAGTATTCTTTATTTTGGGTGACATTTTTGCGCCTCTAAGCAGAGAAGTGGCATATTTACCGCAAATAAAAGTAATTGGCGATAAAACCCTGGCTGGAGCAATAGTTGTATTCACAACTTCTTTTTTTGCGGGGCTATTTTTGCACTTACTTACACCGTTATCGCTGTCTTTGGAGGTTGTGGCGGCGGGCGCTCTTTTTACTGCGATTTTCGATCAGTTAGCTTTTTTTGTTGACGACAACTTGTTGGTTCCGATTGGTGTTGCCACAACTCTTAGTCTAATCGGAGTATTTTTATAATGAACGGCACAAGCCGTTTTTTTCTTGATTTAATTACCGGATTTTGATATCATATTACCCATGTTGAATATACGACTACAAAGGACGGGCAAACGAGGGCAGGCATATTTTCGAATAATTATTGCCGAACACACCAAAAAGCCGAAAGGCAGCGTTTTGGAAATTTTGGGTTCTTATGATCCACACAAAAAAGAGCTTAAAGTCGAGAAGGACAGAATAGAATATTGGATGTCCAAAGGCGCCCAGATCTCTCCCACCGTTAATAATCTTCTGGTAAACCAAAAAATTTGGGACAAGCCCAAGATGGAGAGCTGGAAACCGAAAGTAAAACCCAAGGGTGAGGCGCCTAAAACCGAGGTCGCTCTGCAGGAAACTCCCGTTCCCTAAAAATCCCTTTCAAGGGATTTTTAGTTTACACTTTTAAAACTTCTCGAACTTTCCGATTACTGATAGAATATTTATGTCAGTTATACAATCAATAGATGGATTTGATCTTAGAGAAGTTTAATTTAATAGGTTTCAGGGCCATCAATGATCTGGCTGGACACAACGTCTGGCTTGACCGGTTGATGATATTCGCCGCCGATAAGATGGGCTATCTTTTGATATTATCGGTGTTGGTTTTGTTCTGGAAAAAGAATAGTTTGAAAAGAGTTCTTCTTGTGTCTTGGGGCTCGGCTTTGATAGCCCGATTCGTATTTGTGGCCGTTCTCAGATATTTTTTCTACTCCCCCAGACCCTTTTTGATTCTAGAGAATGTGAAAATCCTGATGAATCATCAAATCGAATCGTCTTTTCCTTCGGGACATACCACTTTTTACTTTGCCTTAGCTACCGGTGTCTACTTATACAACAAAAAAGCCGGCCTCATCTTTCTTGCTTTGGCGGGACTGGTGGGGTTTGCCCGCATATTCGTAAGTGTTCACTGGCCTTTGGATATTTTGGCCGGCGCCATTCTTGGCTGGGCTACTGCGCTGATGATAAATAAAGTGTTAGCGCGTTTTCTAAAAAAGAAGCAATAACTATCGGTCCCATGCCTCCGGGCACAGGCGTGATAAGTGACGACTTCGGAGCGACAGAATTGAAGTCGACGTCGCCGGCAACCTTATCTCCCAATTTTTCAAATCCGAAGTCCACCACAACGGCGCCGTCTTTTATCATGTTTCCAGTGATGAGGTTCGGCTTTCCGACACCCGAAACGATTATGTCTGCTTTAAGGCACAACTCTCTGGTGTTTTCCGTATTCTCGTCTATTCTGAAAACTTTGGCGCCCATGTTTTCTAACCAGTTAGATATTGGTCCTCCTACCAAGATACTCTGGCCGAAAACAGCCGCGGTCTTGCCCTTGGGTTCTATTTTATATTCTTCAAATAAAGTTTTCAGGGCTGATACTGCTGGAGGAAGCAGGGGGGATCCGTTGAGGACATCTATGTCTTTATCTTGCGATATTAGCTTCAAGATGTTGTCGCGGTTGTAGCCGGGAGGCAGGGGAAGCTCTACAATAATTCCCGTTACGCTTTTGTCGTCTGCCAATTCTTTGAGTTTGCTTGCTATTGCGTCCTCGGAGGCGAGGTGGTAAATATCCATGTTTATACCCACCGAATTGGCGGCTTTCTTTTTCATCTCAACAAATCGGCCGATGGCCAAATTATCCCCGGCCCAGACGGCGGCAATAGAAACAGAACGGCCATCAAGGCCGGTTTTTATCTTGGATAATATTTTCTGGGCGAGCGCCTTTCCGTCGACGATTATCATTTGTGCCGCGGGGGAGAGTCGAACTCCCATGAGCTTGCGCTCGCAGGTTTTTGAAACCTGTATGTCTGCCAATTCCATCACCGCGGCAATTCACTATATTTTAGCATTTTTAGCATTGATTTTCAACCAAGGAATGATAGAATTTTTATATGGCCAGAGTAATAGCAGTTTGTAACGCCAAGGGGGGCGTTGGAAAAACTACAACAAGTTGCAATATCGGGGCTTATCTTGCCGCAATGGGGAAGTATGTGCTTTTGGTTGATATGGATCCCCAGGGCAATGCCACTACTGGTTTGGGTATTCACGTTCCTGAAAATGGGTCAAATGTATATCACGCCATAGTAAGCGATTTAAATCCTCAACTTGCGATAAAAAAGACCTCACTTTTTGGGTTGGATATTTTACCGGCGGCGCAGAGTTTGGCTGGCGCAAATGTAGAACTTGTTTCTATGGAGCAAAGAGAGTTTCGCTTAAAACAGGTCCTCAACCCCATCAGAAATAACTATGACTATATTATTATTGATTGTCCGCCGTCTTTGGGTCTTTTGACCGTTAACGCTTTGGCGGCATCGGAGAGGGTGATAATTCCTGTTCAGTGCGAGTACTATGCCCTGGAAGGGTTGAGTCAGCTGATAAAGACAGTCGAGTTGGTTCGAGGCGGCCTCAACCCGGATTTGCAAGTGCTCGGCGTGTTGCTTACAATGTATGACAGGAGGAATCAGTTATCGAATCAGGTCTTGAACGAGGTCAGCAAGAATTTTCCGGGAAGAGTTTTTAATGCGGTGATACCGCGGACGGTATCGCTGGCCGAATCCCCGAGCTTCGGGAAAACAATATTACAATTCGACCCCGATTCAAAAGCCGCCCGAGCTTATCGGCAGTTGGCGGAAGAAATAATTAGGTTAACATCTTGAAACACAGACAAACACGGACATTGAACAGACAGTTGCGGACAATTAATTTAGTCCGCGTAAGTCAGTTTGGTGTCGGTATAAGTCCGCGTGTCAAATGAAGAAATTATTTGGACTTGGAAAAGGATTGGGCTCATTGATCCCGACCGCAGCGGAAACAGGCAAGCAGGCCTCTCAAAAAGAGAACGTGTTTTATGTTGAAATAAACAGGATAAAACCGAATCCCAACCAGCCCAGGCGCGATTTTGAAGAAGAGGGACTGAAAGAACTGGCCAAGTCCATAAGGAAACACGGAGTTCTTCAGCCATTGCTGGTGTCTAAAGTCGAGAATGAAAGCCCGAAAGGACTGGAGGTTTACTACCACCTGATAGCCGGAGAAAGGCGCTGGCGGGCATCCCAAATTGCGGGCCTTCCTCAAGTTCCGGTAATTATCCGCGACGACATGGATGAGGAGAAAGACCGCCTCGAGATCGCTTTAGTCGAGAACCTCCAGAGAAAGGACTTGAACTCCGTTGAAGAAGCGGAGGCCTATGAGCATCTTTCCAAAGAATTCGGACTTACCCAGAAAGAGATAGCCGAAAAGGTGGCGAAGTCCAGGGAATATGTCGCAAACGCGGTCAGAGTGTTAAATCTACCGCAAGATATTAGGGAGGCCCTACGAAGCGAGAAGATATCTCGCTCCCACGCCAAGGCATTGTTGGCCATCAGTGATATGACCCAGCAAAGAGACATTTTTAACCAAATATTATCGGGCAACTTATCTTCCAAAGAAACCGAAAACATTGCCTCATCGGCCAAATCGAAACCAAAGGCCAAGAAAGACAACAAATTCACAACGCTTGAAAAGAACTTGAGCGAAACGCTTAAAGCGCCGGTATTGATCCACGCCGCGGAGAAAGGCGGCAAGATAATAGTGCGGTTCGCTACTCTCGAAGAATTAAACAAGATAGCGAAATCGATAATCGACTAACAAAAACTTCTGTGCGCGCCTGGCCCACTTCGTTACGGGCCTACAGCACGCCCTTCGGGTTTCCCGATCTCTTCGTTAAAATCTCCGCTTCTCCTTCACCATACTTCAGTATGGCTTAGTCGAATGCTCGATTTTGCCTCGACCTCGGAAAACACAGAGAGTTTTTAATCCAGCGCAGGAACCCAGCCAATTGAAGACACTTGAGACCCGGCTTTTGGCATGGTTGAGGCGGTATAATATACAAGAAACCGCCGAACAAAAGCCGAGACGGAGCCGTGGCGAACGTAGCCGAGGTTCCTCGCAGGGGAACCGGAGGCGTGTCTGAAATGGCTGGGTCCGGAGCGAAAACAGCCAAGTGAAATACTAATCCTTATTCCAGCTTGCGGTAAGAATTCTGGCGCCTCGGGCGCTTTTTATGTTCGCCCGGTAGTAGATTTTTTAAATGCGCAAAGCGCAAAAGCCGAAGGCAATTCAAAAATTCACTACCGGGTTTGAGCAATCGATTTTTTCCAAGAAGCAGTTAAAACTCTATTTTGATTTGTGTTTTTAACGTTAGGACAGTTTGCTACATGTATGGAGACGCCTCGGTTCAAGGTCATATAGCCCCTTATCTTGTGATTGACGGTGGGATTGCAGCACCGCGCGAATTTATACAACAGCCCGCGTTGGCCCTGAATGATGGGTTCGCCCCGGGGGTCGGCTATTATAATATTCTTTTTTTTCTGTGTTTCGGCTTTTTGTTTTCCCTCGGCAAGCTCGGGACCTGCGGCGGGTTCTTGTTCTTTGAACCACGATCTTATTCTTTTTTTTGCTTCGGCCGTTTTTACGAACTTAAGCCAATCAAATGACGGCTTTTTTTCTTTACCTTTCATTATTTCAACGACATCGCCGTTCTTAAGCTCGTAGTCGAAAGGAACTATTTTGTTGTTGACCTTGGCTCCTTTGGTGGCGTGGCCAAGGTCGGTATGTATGGCGTAAGCAAAATCGATCGGCGTTGCGCCTTCGGGCAGGTCTTTAACATCTCCTTTGGGGGTGAAGGCGAATATCCTGTTCTTGAAAAAATGGATTTTGATATTGGAAAGTCCTTCGCCGGGCCGGAGCTCCTTGAGCATTTTCTTTAATTGTGTGACCCATTGGATCTCTTTAACATTGGCTTGGGCTGTCCTTGTCTTGCTGCCTTCGCTATATGCCCAGTGGGCGGCAATTCCGTTCTCGGCGAACTCGTGCATATCGGCGGTTCGTATTTGGAGCTCGACTATTTTTCCTTTCTCGCAGAAGATAGTGGTGTGGAGAGATTGGTATCCGTTCGGTTTGGGCAGGGCGATATAATCCTTTATCAGTCCGGGCAGAGGCCTGTAGTGCTTATGTATCACACCCAGAGCTTCATAACATGATTTTATATCCGGAACGATAATCCTCATTGCCACAAGATCGTATATCTTATCTAACCCCTTTTCTTTTCGGCTCATTTTTTGATACAAACTATAGAAATGTTTGGCCCTGGAATGCATATCGACAATTTTTATTCCGGCATCGGTCAGACACCTTTTTATTAGAGGACTCGTTCTGTCTATGTAGTTTCCGACATTTCTATATTTATTTTTAACTTTTTGAACAAACTCGGAATATTCTTTCGGATAAACATAGGGGAATGCCATGTCTTCCAATTGACCCTTAAGCCGGCCCATTCCAAGCCGGGCGGCAATGGGGGCGTATATTTCCATTGTCTCGAGAGCGATTCTATTCTGGTCGGTTTTGTTCAGAAATTTCAATGTTTCCATGTTGTGATACCGGTCGGCCAATTTTATCAGAATAACCCGGATATCTTCGGCCATGGCGAATATCATCTTCTTTAGAGAATTCAAATGGTCCGTGTGGTTATTTTTGTTGGCTCGCCCTGAGCTTGCCGAAGGGTCGGAGTATTCTATCTTGCTAAGTTTGGTTACGCCGTCTACCAAAAAGGCGATTTCTTTTCCGAACTCTTTTTCCAGGTCGGCATGTGTCAGAGATGTGTCCTCGATGGTGTCATGAAGCAGGCAGGCGGCGATAGTGGTTGAATCCAGTCCGAGTTCGGAAAGAAAGCAGGCAACCTGCAACGGGTGAGTTATATAGGGTTCTCCGGAGAATCTTTTTTGTCCTTGGTGCGCTTTCTCTGAATATAAGCAAGCCCTTTTTATAAGAGCGCGATCTTTATCGTTAAATGCAGGTTTGTCTAGTATTTTCTCAAGTATGTCGGACATCTAAATGAAAACTACTCCCTTGGGGAGTAATTTTCAACAGAACAGCACTGGAGAACTATTTCCCTATCTTTTTGGTATTCTTACACTTCGGATAACTTGAGCAGGCGAGGAATTCGCCGAACTTTCCCGAGCGGATGACCATCTTGCCTCCGCATTTATCGCAGACCTCCTTCGTTTCAACGGGAGGTTTTTTCTCTTCTTTGAGGATGTTCTTGCAATCCGGGTAACTGGAGCAGGCGGTAAAAGGTCCGTATCTGCCGCTTTTCTCGACCATATCGCTTCCACATTTGTCGCATTTTAGGTTCATATTTTATGGATTAGTTGTTGCTTTTTTATTTCTTCCTCGGAATCCTTTCTTTTTCTTTTCTTCTTTAAGTATCTCAAGCGCGCGGGAAAGTTCAATATCGTAAACATTGTCTCCTTTCCCGCCCGAACGACCGGTATCGTCCGGTCGGGCGGGTTTGAGGGAACGGAAGTCGCCGTCGTGCATGATATATGGTCCGAAGCGTCCGATATTGGCGATGATTTCTTTTCCAGTGTCCGGGTGTGTGCCGAGTATGCGGGGCAAACTTAAATATTTAAGCGCGTCTTCAACGGTAACCGTTCGGAGGTCTTTGTCTTTGGGGATGCTGGCTCTTCGCGGCTTTGGATTATCTTTGGTCTTTTCACCCAGTTGAACGTAAGGTCCGAAACGGCCCTCAAGAACGAATATGGGCAAGCCCGTTTGTGTGTCGGTGCCGATGGGCTTATTTGGCTCAACCACCGAACCGTCGATACGGCGCGCGCCTTTGCATTCGGGGTAGCGCTCGCAGCTCATGAATTTTCCGCCCCGGCCGAGCTTGATGGTCATCGGGCTGCCGCATTCGGGACACTTCCACTCTTTGGGGGCGGGTCCGAGGTTGGTCAGTTTTTCTATCTTCTCTTTTGCTTTGACGTCTTGATGGAACGGAACATAGAAATCGCTAAGGGTCTTAACATATTCTCTCTTTCCCGCGGCAATATCATCAAGCTCGTCTTCCATTTCGGCGGTGAAGGTATCGTTAATGTAGTTCATAAAATTTTCTTCAAGAAAAGTACTGACAACCTCGCCGGTATCAGTCGGTTTGAGCGCCCGTCCGTCCTTTTCTACATATTTGCGGTCGTGGAGCGTCTTGATAATGGAAGCATAGGTAGATGGTCTGCCAATACCGCGTTTCTCGAGTTCCTTCACGAGGCCGGCCTCGGTGTAGTGCGCCGGTGGTTCTGTGTGTTTCTCTTCGCTCAAGATGTCTTTAAGTGTCAGGGTTTCGTTTTTTTCAACTTTTGGAAGTTCTACGTCTTCTCCGCGCGCGCGCGCGTCACAGGCAAGCCAGCCGTCAAAGACAACACGCGAGCCGGTTGCGACGAAGTCGGGGAGTCCGCCCTCGCTAATAGTTGTACTGATCTTTGTGCGCAGGAGCTTGGCCTCGGTCATCTGCGAAGCGATCGTCCGCTCGCGGATGA
>JACPAB010000009.1 GCA_016181045.1 Candidatus Yanofskyibacteriota bacterium
TTTGTCGGCTTCAATAAACAAGTACTGCTATATCAGTTGCCGCTTTCTTCCGCCATTTTTCAAATATAAACACAGAATAGTTTACTCACAGCAGGAAAACGTAAACAACATCAACCAAATAGACCACCCCTCGGTAAGAGAGAGTCTTAGACACGTAGGCCTTGATGACGGCCTAGAAATCCATCACGACGCAGACCTTCCGGCCATGTCAGGATTAGGGTCAAGTTCTGCTTTCACCGTCGGCCTTCTTCAGGGTTTATACGGCTTAAAGGGCGAAGTTAAAAATAAACAGCAACTGGCAATGGACGCTATTCACGTAGAACAGAACATGATTAAAGAAAACGTGGGGTCGCAAGACCAGACAATAGCCGCATTTGGCGGATTTAATAAAATCAAATTCGGAAAAAACAACGAAATTTCGGTTCTGCCTCTTACGATAAACGCTGATACTATGCAGAATTTCCAGAATCATCTTATGCTCTTCTTCACAGACTTTGCCCGCAAAGCATCCGACATCGCAGGTGAACAGATAAAAACAATACCTCAAAAAGAAAAAGAGATGCGCCTGATGCATGCCATGGTTGATGAAGGAGCCGGTATTCTCCAAAAGGGCAAACACCTGAATGATTTCGGGAAACTGCTTAATGAAACCTGGCGTTTAAAGCGCGGACTTACCAGTAAAATAAGCACCGCGGCAATAGATAGAATATATGATGCCGGCATCAGGGCCGGAGCAACCGGCGGCAAACTTCTTGGCGCCGGAGGAGGCGGATTCATGCTGTTTTTCGCGCCACCCGAACACCATAAAAAAATAAAGGAGAAACTAAAAAAATTCCTTTACGTGCCGTTTCAAATTGAATACTCCGGAAGTCAAATAATTTATCGCCCTCGCCTCAAAATTTAATCTAAACTCTTTCCGTATGACAAATAAAGCCGCGGTTCTTTACAAATCTAAGTCCGACTCTCAATCGAAACTTGATGTTTTTAAGCGCCGCACTTTGCGGCGAATGGAAAATATACACCCGTTGCCCTACCCGATCCGCGCTAAGGATTTGATTAATGTAACCAGATGTCCTTTATGCCAAGATTCCCGCATTGTTCCCATTGCCCAAGTATGTTTAAAGAGCGGATTGAACTTTTTTTCAACCGGCGTATGCCAAAATTGCGGATTCGTATTCCGAACCATATCGCCATCGTACGCTTGGTTTCAAAAACGCTGGCGGCAAATAAAAACCAAATAAAAACCGACTCTTTGGAACCGTTTAATCCGGCAATAGAAAAAATTAGGAAGCGGCGTTACGGACAATATCTGCATCTTGTCCGAAAATATAAACCTTCCGGCAGTCTGTTGGACATTGGCGCGGCAAACGGAACCGGTTCTGTTTTATTTCGCAAATACGGCTATGATGTTGATTGTATTGAACCGGAGGATAACAAAACTCTCATTATCGTAAACAGGCACAAACTTCGCTTAGTCGCGGGGGATGTTCAAGAATTCTTAAACCGCACTCACATAAAACAATATGACATAGTCATATTCGCTCATTGCCTGGAACACCTGGATAACCCCGTTGAGGTTATGAGCAAAATCCGTCGCACCGTAAAACCTGACGGCATTTTATATCTGGAAGTTCCCGTGCTGAAAAATTTTGTCACCTGGAGCGACGCGCTATATTTGACCCATAAAAGCAATTTTACGCAAGAGTCTCTTGCACATCTGGCTGAAATTTGCGGATTTGAAACTTTAGAAGCAAAGAATTTCCGCCACAGCCGAAGCGAACCATTGGACTTCGGCATAGCGCTTCGACCGACACGAACTGCTTCTAAACCCATAAAAAAAATTACCACCAAAGACATAGATGCCATACGCAATCTGTACCGACGCGGTCTGCCGCCTGCTTTCAAGAATTTTACGGCTAAAATTCTCCGCTATAAGATTGATGAAATTGAACAATTTTACTGCACGCTCCGCCTTGAGCATAAATCCCTGAAAATGCCTGCTGACCCGAATGGTTATATTACTTTTGAAAGTCGTATAAAATAATATGCCGTCGCCATTGAGCTGACCCGGTTTTTCTTTGACACGCCATAAAAAATGGTTTATTTTGATTTCAAGCAAAGACATTTTAGGAGACCGCCTTGTCCGAACTATTGCTGAACCTTTACAAAAAAATGTATCTTATCCGAGAAGCCGAAGCGGAAATACAAAGAGAATATACAAAAGACGAGATGAAAACTCCAATGCACATGTCGCTTGGAGGAGAAGCGGTTGCCGCCGGCATCTGCCAGGCCTTGCCTGCAGACAGTCACGGCTACGGCACCTACAGAAGCCACGCTCTCTATCTTGCTTGGACAGAAGAAACCGACAAATTTTTTGCCGAATTATACGGAAAGGCTAGCGGTACAGCCGGAGGCAAGGCAGGGTCAATGCATCTTGCTTCGCCGGAACACGGCCTCATGGCCGCGTCAGCCGTTGTCGGAACGACAATACCTCTGGCCATAGGCGACGCCTTTGCGGCAAAATATAACAGCTTAGACCGCATCACTGTTTCTTTCTTCGGAGACGGAGCCACTGACGAGGGCGTATTCTGGGAGAGCTTGAACGCCGCCTGCTTATGGCAACTGCCCATTTTATTTGTCTGCGAAGACAACGACCTTGCTATTCATATCAGCAAAAAGCGACGGCGCGGGTTTGACTCGCTGACAAATATAGTCAGAAATTTCAAATGCGGCGTTTTTGAAGATGTGGGTAATGACGTTGAGAAAATATTTTACCTGGCGTGTGCGGCAATTAACTCAATCAGAAGAGAACGTCGGCCGTCTCTGTTGTATCTGCCCTACTTTCGCGTTCTTGAACATGTCGGGGTAAACAAGGACTTTGCCGCCGGATACAGGTCTGAACAAGAATTTCTTGAGTGGCAAAAAAAAGATCCGCTCAAC
>JACPAB010000005.1 GCA_016181045.1 Candidatus Yanofskyibacteriota bacterium
GTCAGAATACGAACCGACTTTAGCAACATCCAGTCGGCCGGATGAAGCGCCGGAGATAGCAAAGTTGTTGCCATTCAAAGGCGCTCCGGATACCGTCGCGCCTCCTGTTGCGGTAACACCCAACAACTGGAAGTAGTTAACGTTACCGGCTCCTCCCGTAAGTATGTCGCCAACAATTGAGAGATCTTTTGAACCGCTCACGGCAAGATTCAACAAGAATGTGGCTTCGCCTGATGAAGACGAGAATGTCTTACCGGAAGTTAATCTCTTTGCTCCGTCATAGACATATGCATTGCCGAAATCGTCTACAGTACCCGGGCCTAATCTCTTAATAGTTACAGTGTTAACTGTGCCTGTACCGCTAACTCTGACTCTTAACATCTCAACTCCGGTAGCATTATTGGTGATGGTCTGCGCTGCCGGATTTCCGGGAGCCAATGTTACCGACAACGGACCGGATACAACCGGAGTCGGAACTGAACCGCCTCTTGTGTAGGCAGGAACCTGCGTTACCGAAGTGTAGTCGGCGCCTGTGCTGTAGAGAGCTTTTTCGGCCGCGTTGATGACGAAGACCTTCTTGAAGAAGTTCGGGTCATCAGCAACCGCCTGCGCTCCGGAGGTGTTAACCCATCGGAGGTTGGCTACGTCTTCTCCCGTTGTTTCCAATCCATAGACCTTCTGGTCTCCGTCAACTCGGAATAATCCGGAGGTCGGGAACGCGTCTCTCGTTGCCGGAGAAACATTCTTCACCGCGGAGAATCCGCCAAGGTGACCATAGAGACCGAAGATCGCGGGATTCAAGAATAATCTCTTGTATCCCATCTCGTTGACGATATATACATCCGGATCGTCAGAACCGGCTGCGCTGATAGTGTCCCCTTCTTTGAGGCCATAATCAGACGGAGTTGCCGCGCCGACAAAGCCGACGAAAGCAAATCCGGATAACGACAATACGGTCGTTACCGCTGTGAGAGCCGCCACAGTCCTTACGACTGCTTTGGCTTTTTTGCTTAAATTACTCATTTTAATTTTTGTTTATCCCTGATCTGTAGCAGTTACCCGATATTTCGACATATCGATATGTCGGGTTAACAAACTAGAGAAGCAGGAATTATTACTGACTTTCTTTTTAGCGTCCCTACTACCACTAATTTCGGCGCGGGCCTTATTCGACCAAACCCATTCCGAAGGTGGATACCTAAATTAAACTAAATCATTACAATCATTGCTTCATTTTTTTCTTTCGTCCTTGTTGTCAAAGTCCTTCCCTGGACTGTCCATCTTTATCCCGAATCACGGATCTTGAATTACGAATTACGGGGCAAAGATAGAAAGTTCAGAAATCCTTTAAACTGCCGAAAAACCGCCAAATAAGCAGGTTTTCACGCTCGTCTATACTACAAAAATCTCATGATAAAGTCAATTATTATGCGGTAGTTATTCACTACCTTACTCTGTATTATAGGATGCTCGTTTATGGCAGGCAAGAGGTCAAGTGTGGATATCTAATAGACACGGACTTATACGGACTGGCTCCGCAACGGAGCTACGCGGACCGTCGCGGACATTTGAATTTTGTCCGCACTTGTCCGTTCCCTGTCCGCATAGGTCTGTGTTATTGAATTACCGTGATCTTACTCCCATACCCCCACACAAGACCATGCTCGGTCAGGGCCGGGGAAATAGTGGAATTTGAGCCGGCGTTAATTGGCGCCCAGAGCTGGTTTCCCAAGCTGTTCACGCCGTACAATTTGCCGTTTTGAGTGGAGAAATAGACGTTGCCGGCGTTATCTACGGCTAACTGTTTATTGAAAAGGCCATCGGCTTGGAACGGAGCTGCCCACTTGGTTGACAAGTCGGACTTATTCAGAGCATAGAGCAACGAGCCGGAGGCCGGATTGATATTGTTAAACCCGACATATAGCGTATCGGTGCTGATAGCGACCATCGTGGCGGCGTAGTAATTCCAAGGAGCGATGTCGTGCACATTTGAATTTAGGATTGGTCCGTCCTGCGGATTTTGCGAAATGGCAAACAATTTCGGCCCCGCGGCAGAGTACGTCTTGCCTGTTGATTTGTCGTATGATGGGTCAGCCGGAGTGCTCCCATTAGCGCCGGTATATGACACTTGCCAAAGTTGATCGCCGGCGGAGGAGTAAGCGGTAAAGAACTGATTTCCGCTTACTTTTCCGGCCGTTATTATCGTGCCGCCATCAAGCACAACCGGCGCGAAACCGGCTAAGCCGGAGGCGCTTATCGGGAGGATTTTCTCTGAACCGTCAGGATTCAACACCGCTAACTTATCCGTCCCGCTCGTATAGGTGAAATGCGGCTCGCCTTTTGGCGATACGGTGACTGATCTGACTGTGCTTGCGTTGTCATAGTCCCATTTCTTGGAGCCGTCTGAATTAAGCGCAGTGAAAGCCAACACGCCGCCCGCGCCAATGCGGCCAAAATATACCGTTCCATCGGAGAGGACCGTCGGCGTGCCGATACTGACGTTGGTGCCATAATTCCAGTTTTCAACTAGGTTTTCACCTTCTTTCCTAATGCTATAAATTTTTGAGTTAACTAACGTGCCGTCCGATGCGCCAAAATAGACATTTCCATCAGCGTCAGCCACCGGCTGGCTCACTGGAATAGTGGCTCCGGCGCTGAATTCCCAACTTATGATCGCCGTCGGGCCAGGACCGGAAATATTGGCCGCAAAAGAAGTGTGGTATTGGTCTTTCCCGAACATCGCCCAAGCGCCATCGTCTATCGCAGACGCAAAATTCACCGTCGCCACATTCGACTGTGGACTAACGACCTTGAAGGTCGTTATGTTGATAACTTCGGTTTTCAGAGCAAAATACAGTGTCTGGCCGTATTCGTAGGCGATATCAAAAGAGGCGCTTTGAGACGCCCCCTCCTCACCGACGGCTGGCAAGCTGGAGCTGGCCACTTGCGTGGCGGCAGACCACCAGCTCGCGCTTGCGGCATTGCTAAAACTGGTTGACGAGTAGCGCAGGTCGTAGCTCAAACTGGCTGTGTTGTAAGTGCCCGGATCGGGAGCTGACCAAGTGGCGGTGATAGTGGGCGAACCGTGTGTAGCAGCCAAATTCGTCACCGCCTGTGGACTAACGACCTTCAAGGTCGTTGTTGATAACTGGTTTTCGGATTTTGGTGTTGGTGAGGCGGTAATCCAGCTATTTCCTATTTTTTGAGCCGTTTTTTTGGTGGTGTTATCGCCTATGACCTCGTTGTCACCATTCAATTTCCAGCCGTTTGAGCCGTCAACTTCGTCTATTATTGCGCCGGCAATATCTTTAAGTGTCAGTTTTTCACCGCTTGTGTTGTTAAGGCCACTGCCGCCAAAAGAGTCGGAATCATCGGCTTCAACCGAAGGTACTGGATCGGAACAAGTTGGTGTCTCGCGTTCAATCAAATAATACCCGTTGGGCGTGATTTTTTTAGTTAAAGAAATAATTTCTACCGAGCTGTCCTGTTCATAGAGTTTCCAACCGGCCAAATTGATTTCTTGTGCGGTAGTATTACGAAGCTCCACCCACTCACACAGAGAATTTTCTGTAGTCCCCATCCAAGCAATTTCGTTGATAATAACATCACCAGGATTGGCAGTGTCATCATCCGGTTCCGGCGATGGTGTCGGAGTTGAAGTTGGTGACGGAGTAGGGGTAGGTGACAGAGTTGGATTCGGTGTCGGAGTAGGTGTCGGCGATGGTGACGAACTTCCACCGCCTCCGCCGCCACCACCGCTATAGACCGGGACAGGAGATGGGGTAGGAACAATATTTCCAACAGTAATTTGATCCTTAATATCGTTGAAGGTCGCTTGACCAATTCCGCTTACATTCATGATGTCTTCTATTTTTTGGAACTGGCCTTGGGTTTGCCGATATTGAATAATTGCATCTGATTTAGCATCCTTGATGCCATTGAGAGTCATCAATAGTTCTTTATTTGCTGTGTTTATATTAACTTTTTCGGTTATGGATAATGGAGACGGTATAGGTGACACAGATGGAGACACTAATTTTGTTGGTGTCGGAGATGGTGACATCTTTGGTGACACTGATGGTCTTGGTGACAGAGTAGGTGACACTATGGGTAAAAGATTGGTGTCACCATTTGTGTCACCTCGGTTGACATCTGATGTCCCTCGGCCTTCCGGTGCCTGCCCCGTAGCTCCTGCTTCAGCAGGATGGTTCAGGGTCGTTAATGCCTGGTCTCCTATTCCCACTAAACCCAACAACTGTGCCCATAAACTCGTATTTTCCTTGGGGTTTCTCGCATATTCCTCCTTCGCCCTCTCGGCCTCGTTCAAAAACAAGTTCAACGCCCCCGCTCCGTTGAGTACCACTTCTTTTGAGAGTCGTTCCCAATAACCATTAAGAATTCTGGGGCCGATATCTTCAGTTACAAGAAATTGATTAAGTATTTTGGGTTTATTTTCAATAACTTTTGTTTCAAGAATAGCTATGGGGAATTCCTTTTGGGTTCTTGGATCTGTATTTACAATAAAATAATTATCTTTATTGGCTATTCTTAATTTTTTAATATTGTTAATCGTTGGGGCTCTATAGTCAGTGTTACTAATAGTATCTTTACTAAAGAAATTGCTATTCGAATAATTGGCGACTCGGTCAAAATAACTTTCCATTGTATAAAAAGTTACCGGTTTTTCCTTATTTTTAAACAGGTTTCCTGCTATATTAAAGTTTTTCTGGCTCCATTTCGCCATTTCGGTTTCATAGGGGCTCTCTTCTCCATGAACAAACGCCGGGTGCGCATCATTTCTGGTGTGGTCCGGAACTCCGGCGTCTTCAAGCAAATGCAAAACGTGGCCAAAAGCAAATAAGCCCCTTTTTCTGTCTCCTTTTGAGTAGTCCTCTACTGCTCTTTGGTAGGAAAAATCATGAACAGACGGAGCGTTCGATAACACGGCGAGTCCCGTCTGCTGACTATTGTAGAAGTTCTTCTGAATATTTTCTGTAAGCGCCCACTTTTTGGATGAGGCCATCGGCAAGCCCGCGGTATAGGCAGATTGAATGCCTTTGTCGTGGACAGGGTCGTAAAAATGAAAAACCGATCTTAAGTTGTTGTCCTCATCTATGGACCCCTGAATAAGCCAGGTTTTATCTTGCTCATTTAGCTTTTTATCAGGGAAATTCAGGTTATAAAAATCAACGATTTCGTCAGTCAGGGCGGGGTGAGTATTATTTTGATCGTAAGCAAAAACCGATGTACTGCCCACAATCAAAAGGGCGCCAATAAGCGCCCCTCCTTTTAGAATATTAATTGACTTACTATAAGACATAAAGCTTCCAGATATTATTCGTATTTTTATGAAATTCTGTAGTATTGGTATATGTGCCAGCAGGAAAATCAAGTTTTTGTCCCTCGTATTCTAAGGTTGAATTATCGGTTAGGGCTGTTTCATATTGAAAAACTGCTATACTATCATTGTTTTTGGGGACCTTTTTCCAGACGGTCCTGGCATATTCTAATTCTCTAATTAAACTTAGGACCTCTTCGTCTCTTTTGAGCTTATTGAGGGTTTCTTTCCAATCATCTTGTGCATCTGGTTCAAAATACTTGCTCGCCAACTCAATATTTCCGGCCTTTAATGCGGAAATAAAGAGGTCATAGGTCTCCTCGGGTGTTTTGCCGCCATATTTGTCCTCTCTATATGGCCTCTCCAGCTCTTCGGCTAACTTTTTGATCTTTCTCGCCTCGGAATTAAAGAGCGGGGTCCACTGTGATACAAGCCACACACCGACCAAAACAGCCAAAATTAAAACTGGCACGCCCCGCCAGCTCCTGAAAATATTTTTCCAATTAAACATTGGGGGATTGAGTTTTTGTAACCTGCTACGATCTAATCATATTAAAAATATAGCGGACTACCAAATTCAGGAGGGATAGAACTCGGCATTCCTATCAAATCGCAGCAGATTATAAAAATTCAACCTGACAACTTCCTAATTTTTTATCAAAACGACTTTCTACTGTCAACCTCATAAAGCCCCCGCCTGTGGATAACCTGTTGACTAACGACCTTCAAGGTCGTTATATTAGATCAATGGAAATTTATCACGTTTTAAACAGGGGTGTCGACAAAAGGCAAGTATTCATGGATAAACAAGACCACTTAAGATTTATACATGACCTTTATGAGTTTAATGACCAGGATAGAGTTGAAACCACGTACTTTAAATTCCGCGATTTTGGCGCTTCTGGCAGAGTTGCAACAAGCCCAAACAAAAAACATAGAAAGTTGCTAGTAGACATTCTGGCCTTCTGTTTAATGCCAAATCACTACCATATTTTATTAAAACCTAAAGTGGAACGAGGTATGTCTTTATTTATGCAGAAACTAAATGCCGGATACACTAAATATTTTAATCAAAAATATGAAAGAACTGGAGCTCTGTTTCAAGGAAGATACAAACAAGTCCCAGTAATTGACGAAACCCACTTTCTTCACTTGCCATTTTATATACATTTTAACCCATTAGATCTATCTCACCCGGAGTGGAGAGAGAACAAGATAGCAAATCCAGAAAAAGCTCTAGAATTTTTAAAGTCCTTTCGCTGGAGTAGTCATTTGGATTATTCCGGAATTAAAAACTTCCCATCTGTTTTGAATAGTAAGGTTCTAATGGAGGTTTTCGAAAGTAACAAGGACTATGAAAAACTAGTAGAAAGTTATCTAAAAGACATCCAAATAGACCCGGAGGTTACCCTGGAATAACAGAGTTATCCACAATTTTAATATAACGACCTTGAAGGTCGTTATATTTGTTTGCGGATAAGGATATTGGCGAGATGGAGGGAGTCGAATGTGCCGGCGTCGACCCAGAATTTTTTGGCTTTAAAATGATCCATGGTGCCTTCGTTTATATACCAGTTGTTCACGTCGGTGATCTCATATTCGCCCCGAGCGGACGGCTTGAGGTTTTTGATGATGTCGAAGACGCGGTTGTCGTAAAGATAAAACCCGGTTACGGCCCAGTTGGTGGCGGGCTTTTGGGGTTTTTCGACGACATTCTTGATGGTGCCGTCTTTGCGGAAAGAAGCCACGCCGAATCTTTTCGGGTCGGGAACCTGCTTCAAAATCACCATGCTTCCCTTCTCTTTTTTCGAGAATTTTTTAACAGCGCCGGATAGGTCGTCGCCGAAAATGTTATCGCCGAGAATAAGAGCAACAGGATGGCCTTCGGCAAAGGAACGTGCCAAGCCCAAGCCATGGGCAATGCCCAGCGGATCAACCTGGATTGTGTAATAAAGATTGACGCCAAGTTCTGCGCCCGAACCGAGCAGTTTCACATACTGGTCCGTATGTTCCTGCCCGCACACTATCAGGATGTCCTTAATTCCCGCCTTCTTCAGGGTCAGGATGGGGTAATGGATTATGGTTTTATCGCCGACGGGCAGAAAGTGCTTTCCGACAACTTTCGTGACCGGCCAGAGGCGCGTGCCGCGCCCGCCGGCTAAAATAACTCCTTTGATCATATTGTATACCTATAATATACAGCATTATCCTTTGAGGACTTTTTGACCAGACCCTCGCTCACAAGCTCTTTGAGGTTTCTTTTGACCGTCCTTTCCGAAAGGATGCTGAATTCATAGATTATGTCTTTGGTGCGTGAGTCGGGAGAACGCTTTATGTAGTTGAGTATCTTCTCTTTGTTGCCGCTTAAGTTAATTTCTTTTTTTATTTTCGGCGCGGCGGGAGAAGCTGCTTTCCTCTCTTTCTCGATAATTTGCGGCTTGGGCTGGGTACGGATGAGTTGGAGCTTGAACGCGAACAAACTCCTGCGGGCATACAAAAGGGGAGTGGCGGCAACCGTTTTGCTGTGTTCGAGATAATCCAGAAGTTCCAGCAAAGAGTCAGTAGCTGTTAAAAGAGTGGGGCTATATTGTGCGACATTGTCCTTGGGGGGCGGGGAGTGGGCGGATACAAAATCCGACAGCTTGTCGTAAAGTTTGCGCGCCAGGAATTTATCCTTAAGGCCCGAAAATATCCGGGACACAAAGATAACGGTATTGATGAAATTTTTGATCCTATCCTCCATTAAAGTATCTCCATTTTATTTATCTGTATAACAGGCACGCATTTATTGTCAAAGACAGTATAAGGATGATCGGCATCAACGCCAATCCAATCGCCTGATATTTTCAAAACGTTTTTATACAACCAAGGACCCAGCCCACCCGGATAATATCCGGCGAAGCGGGGATATTTTTCGTCTTCAGGAACTCTGGTGAAAGAAGCGCCCTCGCAACTTACCAAACATCCATCCATTTTTGCCGTCCAGACCACGGGAATAGGTTTTTCGAAATCCTCTACTTCGTTGAAGTTATCGCAGAGCGGCTCCGGCGTGGGTTCGACAAGCTCACCACCTTCGGTCGGCATGGCTTCTACAATGTTGGCGGTTTGATTATCAATAAAATTATGCGCGACGAATATCATTCCTAAGACCAAAAAGGTTGTCACGATGAATTCTTTCACAGAAAAAATATACTATAACGAATCCGGGGTGACAAATAATTTTTTGGCTCTCTGCCAATGTTCGGGATGTCCCTGCTTGTCCAACCAGTGCCACCACTCCGCGCCCCAGAGATAAAAAGTGTCGAACCCGGTCTTGGCGGAGAACTTTATCATATTTTCAAACTTGTCCGGACCCATGCGGGCCAGTTGGATGTCCAGAGGCGTATCCACGATGGGTTGCAAAAGCCAGGGTTCGGTCTCAAGTTCGATAACCATCGCCGGCTTGGGGCCGAAAAACAAGCGGGTTAGATTATGTTTTATCCTGAAGAACGCCGGCGTTACCGGATATCGCAGAGGCCCGAGCCGCCTGTTCCAAATATACAGATACATGCTTGTCCCGAATGCGTCGCCTCGTTTGTATGCCCCGAACCAGGTGCCGAACTCTCCGCTATCGGTAATGATTATCTTGTGAGCGGGATCCAGTTCCCGGACCAGAGCTATCTCCATATCCAAAAAGTTCTTGTCCAATTCACCGCAGGCGGAGCGTGAGAAGAATGTCAGGAACGGCTCATTCTCGACCTGCCAGTAGATCAGGTTCGGATATTTTTTGTATCTCTGAACAACTTTTTCGATATGTTCGAGTATCTCTTTCTGTTTTTCTTCTTTGCCGAGATTAAGTGCCCAAGAGGGCTCATGGCATTCGGGCCAGCCGGGGACGCGCCGCCCGACGGCAAGAATGACATCGGCGTTCTTGTCTCTGGCCATGTCCATCTGAAAATCGAGCTCGGAGAAGTTAAACTTATCATTCTCCGGTTCGGTCAAAGGCCAGTGAATGGAAAACCGGAAATGCCTGACGCCAAGGTCATTCAAAAGGGCAAGATAGGTTTCTTTCCAGTCGAGTTTCAGCTCATCCGCATGGAACTTGCTGAACGAAACACCGTAAGTCAGCCGTTCCGGCTTGTCCGAGAAGTTGAAAGACATCACCCAAAGAGACCCGACCAGAGCCAAGATGACTGTTAAAATTACTTTCTTCTTCGAAGTAACCATCATTTAAATAGTAAAATAATTCCGACAACAACCAGGGCTATGCCGGAGAATTTTCTCACCAAAATTGGAAATGCGGTATCTTCGGCCAACGCCGGAACTCTGCCTCCAAGTATCAGGGAAAGAATGAGTATAAAAATGAACTGTATGCCCAGAAGAGCATTTACCAAAGCGACGTTGCCAATCTGAATGGCAAGATCAAGAAGCAGAAAGCCCAATCCGGCAATCACCTTGCCTAAAACAAAAAGGAATTTTGAATTTATCCGAGCTTGTGCATAAGAGCCGGAAATCTCTTTTCTGGCCAAAGGAAATGGCAAAGTAAGCAGGGCGAAACAGACAAAACCAATCCTCGTCCAAAAAAATCCGTTCACAAAATCAGAAAGATCGAACGACATTTTAAGCGTCACCAGGGAAACACCGAACAACATCCCACCGACAAAAGCTTCCCACCAGACATGCTGGCCTGTCTTGCCGACCAACAAGATACCCAAGATAACTATGGCAAAAGCGACCAGGTCAACCACAAAGAAGGAACCTCCGAGCAAGAAGACGGAGAGCCCATAAGCGAAAGCTACGCTCATCACACTGACCTGTGTCGAAGCTATGGAGACATTCGTTTTGCGTATAGCCCGATATAAATATGTAAGGCCAACAAAGAAAGTGCCTCCGGAAATGAAAGCTACCGTTAAATAGGCAAGGTCTGGGATCTCGACGCCGAAAGGTATGAACACGACCACCGGCAGACTCAAGATGGCCACCCAGAATGCGTAAGCAAACGGCCGGGGAATAGCCGTGGAAAGCAGATATTTATCTATGATAAAGGCAATCGAGTTGAAGAAATAGGCAACGACAGCAAGTGAAAACCAAACGCTAATCATAATTTATTCTCTCTACATATTTTAGCATATTCCAGGGCCGAGGGGCGTATCTTTCTTTCAAAGGTCTTGAAATCAACCTCGACGAGACCGAACCGCGGGCCGTAGCCGCGGGCCCACTCAAAGTTATCCAAAAGGGACCAGTACATATACCCGCGCACATCGGCGCCGTCGCGGATGGCCTGCCAGACCCACCGGAGATGTTCTTTGATGAATTTTTCTCTCAACTTATCCTTGCCGTCGGCAATGCCGTTCTCGGTCACAAAAATCGGCTTTTTTAATTTTTTAAGTTCCATCAAGCGATGGTAGATGCCTTTTGGATAGATTTCCCAGCCCATTTCCTCCATGACCAGCTGTTTGGGGAGTCCGGAAAAACTGCCCGGCAAACGGAATATGGTGTAGTACTGCAGGGCAAGGAAGTCGCAGTAGGACATAGTGTTGTTCCAAGCATAGTTATTTGTGAGGTTATTCAGCATTTTGCTTGTCCAGCCGAACATCTTACCGGCCACAAAATGGAAATTGAATTCAGAAATACCAACCTCTACATTGTGCGACGTACCCAAGGCCGGACCTTGGAGTGATTGCGGAACATTATAAATATTTTTTATCTCCTGATAGGCGAGAGTGTGGGCTTTAATTATATTCCTTCTGAACTTTAACGCGTCGAATATATTTCTTTTTTCCGGCGGCCAGATTCCCTTCAGGTACGAGTTAGATGCGACGGTTGTGGTCGCTTCATTAAAAGTTATCCACAACCCTACCCTGTCTTTTAGGAATCCACCTTTTTCCGCGAACCAAACAGGATTGGTGAAATGCCAGAGGGTTACCATCGGCTCTATCCCCCTTTCCCTCAACGCCTTGACGACATTTACATAATGATGCATGGCTTCGTGGTCGAATCTTCCCTCTTTCGGCTCGATGCGCGACCACTCGATCGAGAAGCGATGGATGTTCTGGTTAAGTTTTTTGGCAATATCAAAATCTTCTTCGTAGCGGTTGTAACTGTCGCAGGCCTTGCCGGAACGAAATTCTTCGGGCCGGGCTTTTTCCCACTCCGACCAGTCATTATAGTTATTGCCTTCTATCTGGTGAGCCGACGTGGCGCTCCCCCACTTAAATCCGACGGGAAATTTCATATTCTATTTCTTGGGGTCTTGAGCCGCAAGGAGTTCAACTTCAAAAATAAGAGTGGCGTTCGGAGGTATCGGGCCTATTCCTCTTTCACCATAGCCCAAAGAAGGAGGAATTATCAATTTGCGCTTGCCGCCGACTTTCATGCCTTGGACACCAAGTTCCCAGCCCTGGATGACCTGTCCCGCCCCGAGCACGAACTGGAACGGCTCCCCGCGGTCGTATGAGCTGTCGAATTTTGTTCCGTTTTCAAGTGTGCCGGAATAATGCATCGTCAGTCCCTGGCCGAGACGGACTTCTGGTCCGGTCCCAACTTTCAAGTCCTGAATTTGTAATCCGTTTTCCATTTTTATCGGTGTACTTGCCGGTCCGCCAGCTGGCGGAGGTGTCGGCGTGGCTGTTGCGGGAACCACCAGGCCTTCCGGCGCGTTGTTCCCCTTACGGGTAAAAAGCCAGACCCCGAGTCCGACAAAGATTATTATTAAAAAAAAGGCAAAAACTGTTTTAGTCATTCTGAGAGTTTATCAGAGAGGCCTTGGTTTTTCAATCTTGAAGAAATCCGGGTCAATAGCGCGTTCAAAGCAAGCGTGGCCCGTACTATGCTGCCATGTTTCTACCTTGCCACCTGGATAGGGATACGACATCGGGAGCGCCGGCATGGGTTTTATCCTGCCATTGTTATTTTCATTGCTTGATGTCTCAAAGGTGGCGCACAGCTGGAATTTTAAGTCGCCCATTACCCGGTATTCGTAGGCATTGCCGGTTTTCGGATCCACCGGAACGACTACGCCCAAAAGGTCGTCGGTGAGTTCACCCAGATTGCCGGGCAAAGCGCTTTTGTTCTGCCAATAACTTATGACGTGGCTCTGGATGACCGAAAGGTCCTGAACCCTACGCTCATCGAATCTTTCCGTGCGCCGGCTTGTAGGGCTTCCGGCCACAAAGAATCCGAATACTACGGCCGCCAACACCACAACAATAACAACCCATGGAAAAGCGCGAGGGAATTTATCCGACTTTAATTCCTTGAAGTAATAGTAGAATACCGAACCGGCGATAAAGAATATGGTCAGGACTTTCAATATGAACCGGGCCGTTATCTCGCCCTCAAGAAAAGTATTCAACAACGCCACCAGGTCCCCTATTATCGTGAGACCGGCGGCAAAAACGGTCAGATACAAAAGCCACTTCCTTATCTTCAGTTCTTTCTTTTCCGGATTGGCTTCCATGTCGCGCCTCAAAAACCTGGACGCCCAGATATAAACCGGAAAAACCACGATAACGAATGCTAAGGACTGGCGGATGGTGCCGAGATAGGCCGATGTCGGCATGTAGTAGTCGGCCAGTACGTCCGGGAAGTAAATATTTATATACTGGAAAACCAAGATACCGAAATATACCGCGCTGACCACGAGAGTGACTATCGACAAGAGATATAAAAATACGTCGCGAGGAAGGTTTTTAGTTGTTTCGGACATAAATGTTGGGTATTTATTTAAACACTTTGATTTTAACTCCGGTTTTCTTCGACAGGTCCAATACCGCCTTCGACAACCCATAGCGGCTTGAATAAAACTGCTTATAAACAACACCTTGAATTCCGGCGTTGACCATCATCTTGAAACAATCGTAGCAGGGCGAGACGGTCAAATATATTATAGCCCCTTCGATGGGCGCCCCGTTGCGGGCGGCCTGGGCGATAGCGTTGGCTTCGGCATGGACGGTTCGGATGCAGTGGCCATCAACAATCTCGTGGCCGACATCATCGCAATGCGGCAAGCCGCGGGGAGCGCCGTTATATCCGGTGGAAAGAATAACCTTATTCTTGGTTATGACGGCCCCGACGTGAGCCCTGTCGCAGGTCGAACGTGAGCCGACTATCTCGGCAATTTTTAAAAAATACTCGTCCCATGTCGGACGTTTGGATATAAGTTTCTTTTTCATATGGACCGAAAATGCCCTATTTATTGAGCGAGGTCAAGCGTTTCCAACTGCTGTTCAAGTTCGTCGAGTTCCGCATCAAGCTTGAGGACTTCGTTGATGTCGCGGGAGCCGTGGCCGCTTCTTACCAGCGGAGCCATTGAACTGCTTAAATATTCGTATTCACTCCCGGCTTCCTGGATCTGCAGAAAAAGAGATGCGGCCGAACCAAAAATAGCAATCATCGCTAAAGCAAAATAGAAATCGAATTTGAACCCTTCTTGCATACATATTATTATACCACGACATCTCATTGACCCGCCTTGTAAAAAGTGTATAATTTTAGCCACATACTTTTACAAGAGGGCTTATTGTGGGGAGCAAAAAAGTAGAAATTTGGTCCCATCAAGGCAAAGTCGTGCCCCTGTCGCCGGGCAACCGCCTGGCTGATTTTGAAGACGCCGTCGAGGAATGCGCCGACGGTGTCGAGACCGACGTGGGTTTCGTCAAAGTCGGCTCCGATAAAGAAATTTTTATTTATCATCCCGGACAAAGGTTTTCCGCCCTCCGCTTGGGCGAATTTGTGGAATTCCTGAAAAAGCACCCCCGTCTGGAATGCTTTCTGGACATCAAACAGAACGACCTCCAGCTGGTGAAAACGGCGATAAAGAGCATTGTCGATAACCGTCTCCAGAACAGGGTGTATTTCACTTTTTGCCAGGTCCGATTGCCGTGGTTGGGATTGGAAACATCAGGCAAACTTCTTCTTCAGGCGAAACTGTTCGAACCGCGCATCAAAACCCACTTGATGGCCACCTTCCCGTTCTCTCTGCCCCGCTTAGTAGAGAAATACCATCCGGATTTTATATCATTCGGCTGGCTCGAGGACTGGTTGAGCCGGTTCTTCTTCAAAGGAATAATCATTCCCTTCTTCAACTTTCCAAAACAAATACGAGAAACCCAAAAAATGGGTGTGCGCGTTCTGGCCGGAATATTCAACCGGGAAGAAGACATCCGCTATTTCGCCGACATGGGCATCGATGCCATTATGACCGAAAACATCGGTGCGGCATTCAAGATATTGGAAAAACCCAAAGCCCCTTAACGGGGCTCTTAGATTGCTTTTTGCTTAGAGATTATTCAGGTCTTGGTCTATCGCTTTGAACTCGGCATCGAGATCCTGGCCAGCATCAATGCTGTTAAGCTCCTCGATGTCGGCATCGGTCCGGGCGGCCGGTGGTAGGGTTGGCGCGCTTGCCGTTTCAGAACGGGACATCCACCACCAACCCATTACTGCGGCTACTGCCGCTACGACGATAACAACGGCTATGATTATTTTATTCATCCCGTTAGAAGTAGTGCAAAGCACGAATTACCACCGTGCGGTGCCATACTGTATTAATTGTTATTTTGGTGATATTCATATTCTTCGGACCCGTCAGGGCTACTTCTAACGGGATTCATGATATTTTTTTAATAATTTATTACTGAACCGGTGTCGGCGACGGACTTTCGGTCGGTAATGGTGTTGGTGACGGAGAAACCTTCGGGCTCGGTGACGGCCTGATTATCTGGCCTAAGGCCACTGCCACCTTCCTTACCGCCTCATGCGCCGCCTTGACCGCATCCTGCACAACCTTCAAATCGGCGCGGAGTGACTGCCTGGCCTCTCCCACCCTATTCTTCAAGGTTGCCTCGTCGGTCACGTTGATAGTATATGTCTTGCCGGCCTGGGCTTCTATCGCCGCGCGGGCTTCCCTGATGGCATTCACGGCCTGGTCGATTGCGGCAACCACGACCGAAACATCGGCGCCAGCGGCTTTGGCTTTCTCAGTTCTTTCGCTAACTCTGTTCAAAACCCCCTCGACCTTGTCGAGGACTTCGGTAAAGTGCTTGACCATCCTGGCGTTGAGTTCGTCCATCGATTTGTCTATTCTCTCCACGACCTGTTTCTTCCGCTCGTCCTTTATCTTCTCCAAACGCTCTTTGAGCTCCGTTCTTTTTTCTTTTATCCTTTCCTCGAGCTGTTTCTTTTCTTCCCGGACCTTGTCCTGGAATTCCTCTTTGCGCACCTTAAGCTCTTCGGTCCTGGCCTTTATGTCTTCTTTGGCGGTTTCGGTTCTCTTTTTGATGAGTTCCCTCTCCGCTTCGATGGCGCTTTTAGCATCCCGGCGAACATCTTTGATTTCCGTCTTGGCGTTTGTCCGGATGTCCTTTATCTGCGTCTTGATAGGCGCGACCACCTTTTTTACGGCGTCACGGACACCTGAATTTGGTGTCGTGGTTGGTGTTTCTTCCGCTCTGGCCGCCGAAACCAACACCAAAGCGCCGACCAAAATGGCTACTAATAAAAGGTATGATTTTTTCATATACCTAATTCTAAAACTTATAAGCGGCCGGGGTCAAGGGCATATATGAGCAATGAAAAAGCGGTCGCCTTTGGCGACCGCTACAACTGCAGGTGTTCCGGCATTTTTTCCATGAGCCGGTCAAGCCCGTCGATATCACCGGCCTGCGCAAGACGATGGAATTGGTGAGCCAGTTCGGCCAGCTCCTCCTGATAGGAGATGCCGAGCATCCCGCACACCAGCTGGCTGACATCCCAGCAGACCTGTTCTTCGTCAACGCCTGTCGGATAATGCCAAATGGACGGATTATCCTTCAGGAAGTGGCACCAGCCGTGCGCTACTTCGTGGAACATGAAGGTGGCGAAGTCCTCAAAAGTTTGGACTTCCATATTGCCGGGATAACTTGCCCGCTCCCTCTTGTCGCTCCACCCCCAGATATCGGCAGTCGCCATTCTGGCGATATGCCGGAACATTCTCCATGTCCCCCGGATAGGATGTCCGAAAATCCTGCTGCCGTATTCATCCAGGGCCGGAGAATCTTGAACCCGATACATCGCTTTTACAAGACGGCGCTTGTACTTGCGGTTCATGGCTTTTCTCCTTTTTTGAAGACCATTAAAATTGTAAGAACTTAAGAGTAGTTATAACGGATGTGAGAGTAAATGTAAAACCGCCAAGAAAAAAACAAATCCCCTTCTTGGGGATCGCTACCCTCTCTTATATTCGAAAGAAATGTGCGGATGGGCTTTGACGAGTTTGTCGAACGAGTCAACATCTCCCAGCATTCTCAAGACCTCTCCGAATATGCGCTGATCGCTCATTTGGCCATGGTGGTATTTCACACCCTCGGGCCTCGTATCCCCGCGCAGTATTACATACAGCACGATTCTCGGATCTAGAATATATTCCGGACCGCGTAATTCAATTCCTGAATATTTCGCTATCTCCCTGACTTGACCTACTCTGGACTGAATCGAGCCGCTGTTCTCGAACACGATGATTCGGCACATGTCGGGCATCCTACCGATGGCGCTCCGAAAATCCGTTTCATTGATAATTCCACCCAATTCCAGATAACACCGGTAACCGACTTCGGCCCCGCTCATACATATTCCTTTTTAAACAACCCTACGCACACACTATCACAACCGATTCTAATAGAAAAACAATTGTGGATAACTTTCGGGTTTCTTTCGGGTATAATAAAAGTATGACATTAACACCGAAGCAAAAACAAATTCTTGATTTCATAAAAACATATTCTGACAAAAAGGGGTTCTCTCCTATTCACGAAGAGATCGCCAAAAAGTTTAAACTCGCTATCTCTACCATTCACGAACACCTCTCTGCCCTAGAAAGAAAGGGCTACATCAAAAAAGACCCCGGCCATGCCCGAACAATTGAGGCAATCAGTCCAAATAAAAATTCCGGTCTGGTCAAAATCCCCCTCCTCGGCACCATCGCCGCCGGCCAACCCATTGAAGCCATACAAACAAATGAAACGATAGCCGTTCCCAAAAGCAAAATTAAGCCGGGTAATATTTACGCCCTAAGGGCGGTTGGTAGTAGTATGGTGGATGAAAATATAAATGACGGTGATGTGGTTTTAGTAAGACAACAGTCGGTGGCTGAAAACGGAGAAAAAGTCGTGGCACTTTTAGATAACTATGGGGCAACTCTTAAGAAATTTTACAAAGAACAGGGGCATATACGACTACAACCAGCCAACAAAGACATGGAGCCGCTTATTATTAGAAATGGCAAAGATATTTCGGTACAAGGAATAGTGCTTGATGTCATAAGAGAAGAAAATTATCCAACAATTAATTTCCCGCAACCGCGAGAATATAAAGATCATAAAAAACTCCCCCTTAATAAAATAATCTGCGGTAACGCAATAGAAGTCATGGAGAAATTTCCTTCTAATTCGGTTGATATTGTGGTCACCTCGCCACCGTATGACGCAGTACGCGACTACAAGGGGTTTTCTCTTGATTTGCATGCAGCAGGAAAAGAAATACATCGCGTCCTAAAAGATGGTGGTATCGCAGCTATGGTTATCCAAGATCAGACAAAGAACTTTGGGAAAACGCTAACATCTTTCAGAACAATCGTGGACTGGTGTGACAACATTGGATTTAAACTTTTTGAAACAGTAATTTATAGAAAATATGGAGCAGAAGGTGCGTGGTGGAACAAACGTTTCCGCGTAGACCACGAGTATATCCCAGTCTTCTTAAAAGGAGACCGGCCTCGATACTTCAACAAAGAGCATTTGAAGATTCCCTCAAAACACGGGGGTAAAACAATGACAGGCGGAGGAACGCGGCTTACGAATGGGGTTCGTATAGCAACTCGCGCAATAACAATAAATCCGATGAAATGCCGTGGGACAATCTGGGAATATCTAACTGCTGGCGACGGAAGCCGACTAAAGCACCTGCATCCAGCAACATTTCCAAACCAGCTCCCCTACGACTTTATTCGGTGCTTCTGCCCAGCAAGCGGAGTTGTGCTAGACCCATTTATCGGTAGTGGGACTACTGCAGTAGCAGCAAAGAACCTCAATAGAAGCTACATCGGCATAGACATAGCCAAGGAATATTGTGAGATTGCCGAAAAAAGAATTAAGATCGAAACGCCTTCGCAAAACAAACTAATTTAGGGTAATTTGTCTGGACTCTCTAATGCATACTCAAATCCAGAGGCGGTTGCACTTCTAATAACAAAAGATAGTGGGTTTTGAGCTAATACAATATCGTAATTACTCTGCGTAGGACTGTCCCCTCCTTTAGTAAATTTATAGAGAGAAAAATTTTCCCAGGTCCAATCTTCATCTTTATACTCCCAGTCAGTTGAAGCCGAAAGTAGATTTATAAACTTTTTGACTTTTTCTTTTTCGGCTTGTTTTATATTGTATAGGTCCTTAGTTTTATCCAGGTTCTTGGGAATTCCGCTTGTATCTGAAATATAAAGTTTATCTCCACCTCTTTTTCCTTTTCCTATAAGGCCTATATCAGTAAAAACTTTTTTAAGATTTAACATTAAGATTCTCAACGCGTGTTTATCTATATAAAACATCTTATTCAAAACATTATCCTTATCACTGATCCCTAAATACTGAAACCAGTCCAAACAATTTTCTGGGTAATTAAATAGATTTTTAAAGGTTCCGTCTGTATAAAGTAAAGTGGGGACTGCTTTGTCTGGAATGGAGATCTTCAGGTCCGACCCTATTATGCTCAGTAATAAATGAATAGTTCCTAATGGATACTTCAGCTTAAAATTGGTTTTCATGTCGTAGTTTCTCATTATATTTGGCTGAATACACTGATCATAATTACTCCAATTGGAGGGGGTCTTTGCTTTATTCAACAAAACCATATGATGCCCGATGCTTTTTATATCTTTTCTAAAAATATCAATATCCAAGAATACACAATCTTTAGCAGACAACCCCTTCTCCAATATGAGTAATTTGCCATCATAAAATCCTTTTATTTTCCACCCCAAATAATGAGACATCAGCAATCCACACAAAAGCCCGTCACTATCTGGACTTAAAATGCAATTCTTACCTCTCTCAAATACCCAAGGGTAGTTCTTCTTTACTTCGCTAATTTTCATATTTAGAATCCTACTCTGTAATCGTTCTGAAGACAAATCGTCTCAAAAATGCCCATAACAACAGTTCTCTCGGAAATTCGGCTGGCGGAGGGAGAGGAGGTTGATGATGGCGTTCGGACGCCAGTCATAGGCCAGAGCGAGAGCGGAGATGTCCTGGCCTTTTTCGTTGATGGCTTGGACCATTACCGGTTCGGCCCGGCCGATGGCGTAGGCCACAGAGACGAGGCACTGCTTGGCTTTGTCGTGAGCGACGAGCTCCTTGGCAACATGGCGGGCCATGTATGCGCCGGAGCGGTCAACTTTGGTCGCGTCTTTTCCTGAAAAGCATCCCCCGCCGTGCGGAATAAGGCCGCCGTATGTGTCCACCATGATTTTCCTTCCCGTCAGGCCTGTGTCGGCTTCAAAACCTCCCCGCACAAACTTCCCCGTTGGATTCACAAGTATCTCGACATTCTCATATTCTTGAGAATATGAGAATGTCGGTTTGATAAGTTTTTCTGTGATGGCCTCGCGTATCTCACTTTGTTCGATACCTTCGGAATGCTGGGTGCTGACAAGAATCGTTTTGACTTTGCCGTCCTGAATTGTCACCTGGGTTTTACCATCGGGACGGAGCCAGGGCAAAACCGAACTCCGACGCAAGTTCTCAAGGCCTTTAGCCAGCCGATGAGCAAGCACGACTCCAAGCGGAAGGAATTCCGGCGTCTCGTCGGTAGCATAGCCATACATTATGCCCTGATCTCCCGCTCCTCCGGTATCCACGCCTTGAGCGATATCGGGTGATTGCTTAACTATATTTACAATAACCTTGAGCTCGTCGGTGTAGCCGATGTCGGCATACACGCGCCTGGCTACGGCTTCATAGTCAACGTCGGCTTTGCTCGTAATTTCCCCGCCAACGACCAAAAGGCCATGGCTTCCGAATGTCTCCACCGCAACCCGGCTGAACGGGTCCTGCTTCAAACACTCGTCCAGGATTGCGTCCGATATTTGGTCGCAGACCTTGTCGGGATGCCCCGACGTAACACTCTCCACGGTATATGTTCTTGGTACGAACATTTTTGTGTGTCTTGTAAAAGGAAAAATCTTTCCGGCGGAAAGATTTTTCTTATTTAAGAAGACGATTATCTTTCCCTTCTCGGAGTGGTCTCCTGACCGTGCTTTAGCCGGTCAAGGAACTCTGTCGGGCTGGAGTTGGCACCGTTTTCTTTTTTTAGAATGGTTGCCGGCGGGTCGCAGGGCCAGTCCCTCGCCGCCTCTCGATAACTATTTGGTTGTACTCTCAATATAACATACCGACTACAAAATATCCACAATCTTCTGCCTTGAAATGCGTCCGGAAACGATTCGGACATTCGGAGTGTGGAAATATTCTGAAAGCGCTTTCACAACGGCCCGATTCGCTCGGCCTTGGACGGGAGGTTCTTTGACTGAAACAACAAAATTCTGGTCATCGATCTTCTCGACTTTATTTTCATTCGAATTCGGCTTGGCTTTGACGTTTATTCTCATTACTTATTCTCGTCCCGTTAGAAATTAATTTCGCTTCAAATATGGAGCATGGTCAAAAAATAGCTACGTTAAGCAGGATATTTCTAACGGGACTCGTGGCGCCGGCTTTCCTCGTTCCGGTCAAGGGCTGTTTCCATTACCTCAAGCTCCCCTTCCAATCTTTCCCTGATCTGGCTCATCGGAGTATCCAGATCGCGGCCTTTTGTTTTCATCAATATCAGCGTGCTTGAGGCGGCTTCCAGATAGCCCAGCAACCGTTGGGCCGTTGCGGCTTCCTTTTGAGCAACATCGTGCAATTCGGCGGCGGCCTCATCCGTAGCCCGGCCTTGAGCGGTCTCTTTGGCGTACGCGATGGTCTGCCTCAATTCCCTCTTTCGTTCTTCGATGGTCAAGATGGCTTCCGAAAGCGTTGTATCGGAATTTATCTTATTCTCTTGTTTTAACGCATCCAAAGCCCACAAGGTTTTGCGGGTCCGCTCTTCGGGTTCTATCTTTCTGCCTTCGTCCTCTACCAACCTCCCGAACTCCTGGATCAGCTCGGAGTCAATCTTCAGTGTTTCTTTGGGCATAGCTGTACTAATGTATCACTTCTCCGCGAAAAACAAAAACCGCGCGAAGCGCGGCAAAATCTTTAACTCTCCTTTCGGGCCAGCCCTTGAACCCGGGAATATCCACTTCGTCGGGCATTTCCTGTTATAAAATTTACAACGCTCCATCTTTCCCGTCTTCAGGCGGTCCGTCCGCGGCGATGTGGAGCGAACGAAGGAATATTCTATCGTTGGCTTCTATTTCTTCCCGGGTCTTGGTCGAACCGGACAGGAGCTTGGGATTCAGGTCCATTCCGAACAAAGAAGCTCTTTTTCTCCACCAATATGTGGTTCTTGTTATTATCGACCTCTCTTCTTCCGAGCCGGCGATATGTTCACAAAGCAGGATGTGGTCTCTTATCTTTCTCAAGAAATCCTGGTCTACATCTTTGTTGGCGCGAAGCTGCCAGAATTGAGTATCCAGGAGTTCGAATTCCGGCAGAAGCTTCCTCATTGGGACCTCCTGATTGGCAAAAAGCTGATACGGTTAAAATACCACGAATTTGGGGAGAAATCAATAAAAACCCTATTCGACACTATCTAGGAGACATCCTTTTTGATATCTCTTCAAGCTTGAGAACCAGGGCCTCGATTTCTTTATGCATCTCCCGCAAAGAAATTTCTTCCGCATCCAGTTCTTCTTTGGTCTTTTCGATTAGTTTTTTCTCTTTTCTTAGGCCGCTAAGTATTTGCTGGTCTCCTATAAAGAAGGATACGAAAAGCCCGATCATTAAAAGCACGCCGGTACTTATTAGTAACGATACCGGACCGGTCAGCCAGGGGATCATATCCGCGGTATTCCAAACCCCCCGCCAGAACAGGACAACGGCTACCCCGCCGATGAAGGTATAGACAAGCGGATGCTTGCTAAGAGTGAACCGGACCCTATCTTCCAGGCGGTCAAAAAATTTAATTATTTTCATACTGAAGTCACGTAATTATATCCATTTATACTAAGATTGGCAAAATAATTAGTTTTACTCTTTATAAATGTTTATTAATCCTAACCATTATAAAGATTATTAGTTATAAACACTTTATAAACTTCTTCGGATCCCCTCTATCCATCCGGCCATCTGCCGGGCCAACATGGAACTGGCCTTGACCCTAACTCTCAACAGGCCTAATTCCGACTTACCTGTTTTATAAAAATAGACTCTGGTAAAATACCCCTTAGAAAAACCTGTGATAGATGCCCAGTAATTTTTTATCCTATCCAAAGAATCTTTTTTATTTTTACCCAAGAAAATATCGAACAGTATCTCTTCGTCTCCTATTCTTCCTATATCTTTACGCCATTTCAAAAATAATTTAATAAGATACGGATCGGAGCTTGTGAAATTAATACCCTTGCGCAGGTCGCTTTCGTTTCCAAATTTCCAGTAAAGAACAATGCCCATCAACCAGAGTTCCCGTTTGGTAATGTCTCCGATCTTCTTAGCGGAAGAACGTTTTATGTCTTCCGTTTCACGCAAGATCCTTGCGGTTCTTTTTTCCGAATTCGACTTTGCGACCGCCGATCGCTTCGCTTTCAGTTTTTTGGCCTGCTCGTCCGAGAGTTCGATGTCTTTTAACCAATAAGCGATGGTCGATCTCGGGATATTGATGGAATTTTGGATGTCGGAATACGAAAATCCCTTCTTCCGGAGCTCAATCGCGATGCCTTTTTTGAACCTAACGGGTGTTTGGACCACGGTATTTAGTTAATACTAATATACTATCAAAGTCCAATACAAATCGCAATAATAGCTGTGGATAAGCACTTTTAGGACGTTATCTTCTATCCCCCGCTGCTGGGTGTAGAGAAGCATACGTAAAGATAGAAATTATAATACCTATGAGAATAAACTCTCCTCCAAAAAATCCATAAACTCTTTTTTCTTGGAAACTGGGTCACTCCAATATATTTCCTTGCCATTTGAGCCTAGGCTCATTTTACCTTTTTCATCAATGAAAACAGTTGATTTATGTAGAGTAACGAAGTCTTTGCCTATTGCAGTGGCAAATGTTAGTGGGTCGTGCATCTTTGGCCAGAAACTTGTTTTCTTATTAAATAATTCTATGTTTTGCACAAGTAATTTATGGACTGGCTCGTTGCTGTCTTTTAATTTTTTAAATATTGGGTTGTCTGGATTTACTTCATACTCTTGCTGAAATGTTGTCTGCGCCATTATCAGTGAGATATTACAATCTAAGTCATTGATAATATATCTTGCCGCCTCTTTGTCAAGCCGAATATTATGTTCTATCCAGCCCTCTCGGCGACTATAATTGATTGCGCCACCCATCATATAGATTTCAAATGTATTTACATAATCAGGATAAACCTTGAAAAACTTAGCCAAATTGGTAAAGCCGCCTATGCCGACATAAGTAATCTTGCCTACAGAGTCAGCCACTTTTTTCATTGAATTTATGTAATCACCACCTGCATCGTTTTTGTGGTCTTTTAGCAACTCATCAACAACGAAATTTTTATGATTGCCTAAATCTATACCGCTCACCACCTCAATTCCCTGATTCCCAGTCATCTTAAGGACGTTTCTGGTAAAGGTTGTCCTTTTATTCAGAACTTCATCTGCCGTTACGATAAGCGCAATTTCTACTTCTGGTGACTTTAGCGCTAACAAAAGAGCGAATAAATCATCTGGGTCATAACCGATATCAGTATCAAGAATTATTTTTTTCTTATCCATTTTTATATTAGGTTCTAACTTACCAACCCGCTACATTCTTAATTAAATTTAATTTCTTTTCTCTGCGCCAACTTTTTATCTGTGCCTCTCTCTTTAGAGCTTCGCTCCTTGTTGTAAATTGCTCTGTATATAAAATCTTAACAACTTGCTTTGATCGAGTGTAGTGTCCGCCAGTTCTTGTTTTATGTTCTTTAAATCGACGAGCTACATCTGTGGTAATACCAGTATAAATACTTTTATCACTACACTCGATAAGATAAATAAAATACATGGGCTTCGGCAAGCTCAGCTCACTTCGACTCATTCAATACAGAAGGCCTGCACTGAGCGAGCGAAGCGAGTCGAAGTGCTGGACACCTCGGTCTCGGATTTTTGAAAACCTAGACCCCACAAGGGTTTTTGAGGCGTATTTTTAATCTTGATTTTGGCCCTCCTCGAACTGGATCAATTTAGATAAATTAATAATTATTTCTTGTATTTTTCTAACTGAAATATTGTTGCGGCTATCTTTTGGATCTTACCAGTCGAGGCAATATATCTCTGCGATTTTTGTTTTGTATTCGAGCCAAAATGATGAAAGTTTTTATTTACCAAATTAATTCTAATTTCATCTATATCATTGCCGAGACTCTTGTCATATGAGGCACCAACTACTTTTCCCGTTATGTTCCAGTGGTCACCCCCTTTAGGTCTATGGATATCAACCAACTCGCACTCTAAATGTGCTAAACACTCTTTAATCAAGGGCGGATAAATCTCATACTTTGACAACTCAAATGGTTCAAATTTGGTCAGCTTAGCCAGTTCTATTTTATCTCTATAATCATTCCTTTGATACGGCATAGCCACAATATCCATTTTCCCCAATAAATCCTTGCCTGGTATATTTATTATGAAATAGGGAAATTGTTTGATATTAAAGTATGTATTCATCGCGCCTTTATTTATTGGCCCACCCAAAACAGAGTGTTGTTTTATAGCAGCAGAAAAAGTTACGTAGGGCGGCTCGTAACTAGTGTCTAAACAGGTGGCAAAGGGCGCAACTCCGGTAATAAGTTGGTTCTTAACTTCCCCAATAGTAGTAATGAATACTATTGGGTGTGTGGTCATCAAATGCTTGGTCCAATAAATAGGAGCTTCGATTTTGGATGCTGATTTTTTATACATAAATATTTTATATTTTTGACCCGTCCTGGTCACTTTAATATTCCCAACCCATGCTGCGGGGCTTAGTATCTTGTTTAAGATTCCAACCAAAGCTGCCAGGCTTGGATTCGAACCAAGATACACGCCTCCAGAGGGCGCGGTCCTACCGTTAGACGACCTGGCAGCTTTGGCAAGAAAACTTAAATATTTATTATTTTTTTAAACCCATTTCCTCCTTTTAACTTCTTCAAATAGTTTTCTCTTTTTCTCGCCTCTCCCCTATTATCAAACATCTCTTTCCTGATCAATGTGGGCGGGGTTCTATTTCTGGTTGAATGAACTTGGCCTTTGTTATGCTTTTCTATTCTTAACTCTAAGTTATTTGTTTGACCTATATAATAACCTCTGTCTTTTAAACTCCTCAAAATATATACAAAATACATAATTTTTCCTATCCCGCCTTAGCGGGACCCCGCTGTGGCGGGGCCGTTAGATGACCCCGCAATAATAGTAAGCTTTAATTATTTTACAACAAAAAAGGCGTTTTTTCAACGTCGTTCATTCTCGAATCTTAAATCTAAACCTTAATCTATACTTTGAGAAATCTACGAATCGCGATAAAACTTGAGGCAACACCGAGAAGGATGCCGACAAAAGCGACCAGAAACACATACTGAAAACCGTTCGAGACAAAGTACCCGATCAAGCTCACACCGGGCATAAGCGATTCCACTTTTGGAGACATAAAGTACGCCACGGGATAGAAGATAACGATTGTAATTGCCGCGGCCAGGGCTCCGTACAATCCCCCTTCCACCAGATACGGCGCTTTAATGTGCCAATTCGAGCCGCCGACCAGGCGCATTATTTCTATCTCCTGTCTCTGGTTATATATCGTGAGGCGGATGGTATTGAAAGTAACCAGCACCGCCACCACGGCCAGAATCATCGTCGCCAAAAACCCCCAGTTGCGCATGCCGTTGGAAATGCTCTGGACCCTCTTTATGACCTGCTCGTTCTCGTAGAAATTTATCTTGTCCACCAAACTCCTGAATTTGTTGGCCTCAAGGAATTCGACGATAGACGGGTATTTGGAAGAATCGGTCGCTTTGACGTTCAGCGATGCCTGAAGGGGATTATCCTCCAGTTCCGCCAATGACTCTTGGATAAGGGCGTCTCCGGCATGCCTTTGTTTGAAGTCCTCGAGGGCCTGGTCGCGCGAGATGTATTCGACTCGGGCAACAGAGCCGAAATTTTCCAGCTGCTGCCGGACCTCTCTTATTTCCCCTTCCGATGCCTCGTTCTTAAAATAGACGCTTATGTCCACCTTGTCTTCCAAGCTGCCGATAACAGTCGAGGAAAGAAAGTTGACCACCATCAAACCGGAGAAGAGCATCAGCACGAGAGCCATGACGCCGGTCGTGCCGAAGCTTAAATACGAATTCCTTTTGAAATTCGTCCACCCCACTTTAAAAACTCTGTTCAAATGCTCTCTCATAATACGTATTTGCCGTTCTCTACCTGATCCCGGACGACTTTGCCCTTTTCCATGGAAATCACTCTTTTTCCTATCGCGTTGACCACTTCTCTGTTGTGGGTGGCCAGGATAACCGTGGTTCCCAGCTCGTTTATCTTCGTCAACAACTTTACCACATCGTAGCTGTTGACCATATCCAGGTTGCCGGTCGGTTCGTCGGCCAAAATTATCCTCGGCCGGTGTATCAGGGCTCGGGCGATGGCCAGGCGCTGCTTCTCCCCTCCCGACATCTGATGAGGAAAGCTGTTAAGCTTATCGTTAAGCCCGACGATGCCCAGCACTTTTGGAACATCGTTGCCTATCTCGTGCTCGTCCAGTCCGCAAACCTCCATGGCAAAAGCCACGTTCTCGAATGCAGTTTTATTGGAAAGCAGCTTGAAGTCCTGGTAGATGGTGCCGATCTTTCTCCTCAAAAGAGGGATGGCCTTGGACGGAAGGTCCACGATATTCACACCATCAATGACAACCTGGCCCTGATAAGGGAGTATTTCCCTGGTCATGAGGCGCAACAAAGTGGATTTACCGGCCCCCGACGGGCCGACGATAGACACGAACTCGCCGTCTTTGATATGAAGATTAACACCGTTCAATACCTCTATCTCATCGTCGTAAATTGTATAAACGTCTTTGAGCTCTATCAAAATAGCGATTAGCGACTAGGTATTAGCGACTAGATAAATTCTAGTGGCTATTGGCTAGTAGCTATAAACTTATCGAGTTCCCCATTAAGAACTCGATCGGGTTGGGATGATTTTACTCCGGTCCTATGGTCTTTAACCATTTGATAAGGATTCAAAACATAAGATCTGATCTGGCTTCCCCATTCTATCTCGCGCTTTTCGGATTTCAATTCGGAAAGTTCTTTTATCTTGGCTTCTTCCATTTTCCGGGCAAGACGGGAAATAAGCACCTGCATGGCTTTTTCTTTATTCCGGCCTTGAGACCTTTCTGACTGGACGGCAACCGCAATGCCGGTGGGAATATGGGTTATTCTCACGGCGGTCTCAAGTTTGTTAACATTCTGTCCGCCCGGACCCGATGAGCGAAAAGTGTCTATTCTCAAATCATTCGGATTTATCTTTAAATCCTTGCTTATTATCTCCGGCAGAACTTCGATCAAAGCAAACGAAGTGTGGCGTAATCCTTTAGCGGAAAAAGGTGAAATTCTTACCAGCCGATGGACGCCCGATTCTCCTTTCAAAATATCATATGTATTCTCGCCGGTTATTTCGCAAACCGCGTTTTTGATTCCTTTTTGTTCTCCGAATGACTCATTGAGAACAGTAAACCCCCAGCTCTTCGACTGGGCATATCGCTGATACATTCTTAAAAGCATTGACGCCCAGTCCTGGGCATCCACGCCTCCGGCTCCCGAATACACATATAAAAGAGCTTTGTTGCGTTCGTAATCCACCTGTCCATTATAACAGCCACGCTTGGCTTTTTCAAATATTTATGGTTAAGTCGTTATAAAGTTGAACCTTGATAAATAGGAGATCCTGTGAGAAATAACTCCGCCTTAAAAACATATGTTTGGGTATTTTTAGGTTTATTGGCTATCTTTCTACTACTTTATTTGAACACTCCATCGCAATACGGCCAAGAGGTTGGTTTCAGCGAATTTATCCGCCAAGCAAACGGGGGTCAGATCGTTAGGGTGACTATTGCCGGAAATAGGATCTCGGGTCAAATGGCTTCAGGCAACTGGTTCCAAACATACGCGCCAAACCAATACGAAGGGCTGGCCAATCAACTGATCGCAAAAGGCATGGTGGTCAATGCCGAAGAGACGACGGTTAGTCCATGGATAAGTATGCTTTTTTCTTGGGGGCCTATTTTGCTTCTCGTCGGATTCTGGATATTTTTCATGAACCGTATGCAAAGCGGCGGAAAAAACATGATGTCATTTGGCAAGTCCAAAGTCAAACTTGCTCAAAGCGAAAAGAAAGCAACTTTCAAAGACGTTGCGGGAGTTGAAGAAGCGAAATCAGAGCTGCAAGAGACGGTTGAATTCTTGAGGGAGCCAGCAAAATTCCAGAAATTAGGAGGACGCCTGCCCAAAGGCGTTCTGTTGGTGGGTCCGACCGGTACAGGCAAGACCTTGCTCGCCAGAGCGGTCGCCGGCGAGGCGAACGTGCCGTTCTTTTTCATCTCCGGTTCTGACTTCATAGAGATGTTTGTCGGCGTGGGCGCCTCCAGAGTGAGAGATCTCTTCGAGCAGGGCAAGAAAAACGCGCCCTGCATCATATTCATAGACGAGATAGACGCCGTCGGCCGGCACAGAGGCGCAGGCCTTGGCGGCGGACACGACGAAAGAGAACAGACGTTGAATCAGTTATTGATAGAAATGGACGGATTTGAAGGTAATGAAAGTGTTATCATCATCGCTGCAACCAATAGGCCTGACATTCTGGATCCTGCCCTGTTAAGACCGGGCCGGTTCGACAGAACAGTGGTGGTAGACAGACCCGACGTAAGAGGCCGGGAAAATATCCTCAAGATACATACCAAAAAAGTGCCTTTAGCCAAGGAAGTAAATCTGTCCGACATAGCCAAAGGAACACCGGGATTCTGCGGCGCCGATCTGGCTAATCTGGCCAATGAAGCGGCCATTAATGCCGCAAGATACAATAGGCCGGCAGTTATTCAGCAGGACCTCGAGTTTGCCAAAGATAAAATAATAATGGGAAGCGAACGTAAATCGCTTGTTGTTTCCGATGAGGAAAAAAGAACAACCGCTGTTCACGAAGCCGGCCATGCGTTGGTTTCTCTAATAGTGCCGAAAGCCGATCCGCTCCACAAAGTGACCGTGATACCCAGGGGCATGGCTCTGGGTCTGACCCAACAGCTTCCCGCGGAAGACCGGCATAATTATTCCAAAGAATACTTGGAGAGCCAACTGGCCATACTAATGGGCGGACGATGCGCCGAAGAGATCATTCTCGGCCAACAGACAACCGGCGCTAAAAATGACATTGAAAAAGCGACCGAGACCGCTTATCAGATGGTCTGTGAGTGGGGAATGTCCAAACTCGGCCTGTTAAACTTCGTATCCAAGACGGAAAACCCGTTCTTGGGCAAACAGCTTACTGAAAAATCGTATAACTGCTCTGAAGCAACGGCCCAACAAATAGACCAAGAAATAAAATCGCTGGTCGATAAGGCCTACGAAACAGCCTGGTCGGCCATTTCAGAACGCAAAGAAGCCGTTGAACGCATGGCCGCGGCGTTGATAGAAAGAGAAGTTCTTGACGGAGAAGAAGTAAAAAAGATGTTGAATTAAAGAGTCGCTACGACTCTTTTTAGTTGGAGCCGAAGGTGGGAATCGAACCCACGTTTCTGCTTTACGAAAGCAATGTTCTGCCATTGAACTACTTCGGCATGAGCCCTGTATTTTACCAGATTTTGACTATTAGTAAACTAAATTCAGAGCTTTTTTTCTCGATACAAGGTTCTATATCCTTCCGAGTCTTCTTCCCTCACCACAGTGAAACCAAGTTTTTCATACAATATTTGCGCAGCTGCTTCGTTGGGATCGGTCGTAGTCCATAATTTTAAAACAGTGAATCCTTTTTCCTTGGCTTTATCTATCGTCCATTCTAAAATCTCCCTTCCGTAGCCTTTCCCTCTGAATTGCGGGTCCACACAGTACCATCCCAGCCAAGCAATATCTTTAGGATCAATATCCCTTTGATAAAAACCTGTAACTCCGGCAATTTTATCCGAGGGTTCTCTTGCAATATAATATTCCAGCAAAAGCAGATTATACCCTTCCTGTTTATAGAAATCCAAATACTTGCGGGGTTCCAAGCTTGCCCGATAAGCATCTCCGGGCTTTCTTTCTTTTTTGGCATCCTCAGGAAATACAGAATGGGCCAGTTCAGTGGCTTCTTCGATATTACGTTCGGAAAGCGGTTCGAATTTTAACATGAGCGGGTGAAGGGAATCGGACCCTCGTCCTTTGCTTGGGAAGCAAATGTACTGCCACTATACTACACCCGCGATTTCTACCAAGCCGACGCTCCGGTCGGCTCCCCGACAGCATTGCTCGTCGGGGCTATACGAATCCCGCAATCCGCCATATTTTACCACACTTTTCGCTAATAACCCAAGATATAATACCACCACCTTTTGTAATTGGGCGCCTCCAGAAGCCAACTGCCGGAGTTCGTTTTTGTTTTGTTGGAGTCGCGAAAAACGAATACCACCTCCTCGTCGGGTGACTTATAGTTGAGTTTTATCCTGGCCTGCTTCTCCAGGAACCGGGAACTTTTGAAATATGCGATGAACTTCTCCAGATAGGTTTTACCCCTCTCGGCTTCTTGTATCTTTTGCTCCACATCCGAGACCGCCTGTTGGAATTCCGCGCGACGGACATTTAGGCCCAACAGATAAAAAACCAGGCAACCGACCAGAACAATCAGCAAAAGGGAAAACCATTTAGAGTTTAGGGGGGACATGATGGGTTCTGGTTTTGTTTATTATCTCAACCACTTTTTCGGGATCCGGGATCTTATCGAAGACAATCTTGTTCTCCGATGGCGTACGGATGATCAGATCGCCGTAGTTGTTCACGATCGAAGCAAGGCCTTTTTTGTTGAATATGATCTCGTGAACATCCTGATACAGTATCTCGGTGACCGTTTTGTTGAAAAGTCCGGCCTGTTCATTCCTGATGACACGCTGATCCGTTATAAACAACACGTCGTTCTTCCAAACGTAAGTCCTATACAAACAGGCCAGCGCCAAAACAAAGACCAGGACGCTGAATGCTTGCCACCCATACCCAAAAAAGTTAAATTTAAGGTAGAAAAGGACGAACAAGAACAAAAATATTAAACCCGCCGATAAGAACCAAATGCCGCCCAAGCTCGACTTGTGGCGGCGGACAACCTCGATAAGTTTCTCGTTTTCTCTTAAAGTCATATGTTATTCCAGAATAAAAAACTTCTTCGTGTTTTTACAATAATCGTGGTTATTTTGGTCTCTTTAAGCATGGTTGCCTTTCTGCTCTTGCCCCTTCTGTATTAATTCTAACGCTTCAACATCTTTAAGAAAACCTCCTGGGGCAGATTAACCTTGCCGGTTGCTTTCATTTTTTTCTTGCCTTTCTTCTGCTTTTCCAACAGCTTCATTTTTCTGGTCACGTCTCCGCCATAAAGATACCCGGTCACGTCTTTCCTCCTGGCCCTTATGGATTCTCTGGCGATGACTTTCCCGCCTATCACGGCCTGGATGGCGATTTCGAACCATTGCGGCGGCACAACTTCTTTAAGTTTCGTGACGCTTGCTCTGCCTTCGTAATATGCTTTTTCCCTCGGAATGATCTTTGAGAACGGTTCGACGATATCACCGGCAATCAATATATCGAGACGGATCAGGTCTCCCTTTCTGAACCCTGTCGGTTCGTAGCTCATGGATGCGTAGCCGGAAGATACGCTCTTGAGTTTGTCGTAAAAATCGGTGATGACTTCCGAAAGCGGCATTTCGTATTTCAAAAGAGCGGTTTCTTTTCCCAGATAGTCGGTGCCCCGGTAAACGTTCCTGAAAGCGGAGACGAGTTCCATAACATTCCCGAGATATGAAGAGGGACACAGGATTTCCAGGTCCACTATCGGTTCGGCAATAGATTCGATCCCCGAAAAATCCGGCAGCTGGGCGGCCGACCTTATCTTTACATCCTCTCCGTTCTTCATTGTCACCGAGTATTCGACCGAGGGCGAAGAGATTATCAACTGCAATCCGAATTCCCTTCTTAAACGCTCTGAAATTATCTCCACATGAAGCATACCCAAGAACCCAAGTCGAAATCCCCTACCCAAACCGACGGATGACTCCGGCTCATATACCAGCGAGGCATCGGTAAGTTTAAGTTTTCCCAAAGCATCTTTGAGCAAGTCGTAATCATCATTGCCTTCGGGAAAGAAACTGGCAAAGACCATCGGCCGTGGCTCTTTGTATCCGGCCAGCGGCACAAATGACTCGTATTCAGTATTAAGTATTTCGTATTTAGTTATAGTATCGCCGACTTTTATTTTTCCGGGGTCCTTCAGACCGGTAGCTATGTAACCAATCCTTCCCGAAGATAAATTTTCCGAAGCAATATGACTCGGGGAGAAATAACCAACCTCCAGCGCATCAGCCGCTTCTCGTGTGGCATATGTCATTATTTTGTCTCCTCTTTTTATGGAGCCCTCAAAAACCCTGACATAAGCGATAACTCCCTTGTAAGCATCGAACGTGGAATCGAATATTAATGCTTTGACATCGGATGTCGTAGCGATATCCGATGTCGTTAATTCCGGTGCCGGGACTTCGCGGATAATTTTTTCCAGAACTTTTTCTACATTGGTCCCGTTCTTTGCCGATATTCCGATTATTTCCTCCGTCTCAATACCAAGCAGATGCGCCAGTTCTTCTTTGACCTGTTCCGTGCGGGCATTGGGCAGGTCTATTTTATTTACAACCGGAATTATTTTAAGACGCTGATTCTGGGCTAAGTGCAGATTGGCTAAGGTCTGGGCCTGAATACCCTTAGACGCGTCCACCAACAAAATAGCCCCCTCAACGGCGGCCAGAGAACGTGAGACCTCATAAGAGAAATCCACATGTCCGGGAGTGTCAATCAAGTTAAGCACATACACTGACTCTTGCGGACTCGGAACGGACTGTAACGGAAGATTAATAATACGTTTAATATCGGCTTCGTTTGGAGAAAAGTTAATTAATAACGCCAAGTTGTAGGGAGTACCTTTCAAGTAATGCCAAATCTGTTTTTCCTCTTTTTGGCCCATAAACGACATGGCCTTTATTTCAATGATTACTTTCTGGGCCACAAGAAAATCTGGTTGGTATGTTCCAACTTTTTCTCCGTTATATAAAACATCTAAACGTTTTTCTTTTTCAAAAGGAACGCCTCTTTTTTCAAATTCTAGCGCTAAAGCTTTTTGATACACGCTCTCTTTGTGACCTGGCCCGACTTGCTTTCGAACCTCAAAGGCCGCACCCCTAATCTTATATGTCAAATCTTCATACAATAACTTTGTGTCCGTATTCGTCCGTTCCTTGTCCGTTATGGTCTGTGTGTAAAGCATGCGGACGGGTTGGAGCTTAATGGTTATCCCCCTCTCTCTTTCCAACTCCATCGTATCGAGATACTGCTCGTGCATTTTTCTTTTCTCGACCGTTCCGGTCAATTCCAAGAACCTGTCGGCCAGAGTCGATTTTCCATGGTCCACGTGAGCTACGATTACAAAATTTCGTATTTTAGATATATCCATTTAAAAAATTAAGGGAGCGATTAAATTCTACATTTCCTGCTTAAGCTTTAAATGTAGAAAGATTAAACAACTTCCTCAACCTCATTTCTTCGTCAATAGCATCGGCCAAAAATATGCTGACATTGCGATCAATTTCCAAATATTTCCTCAAAAACACTATCTCGTCAACACAGTCCCACGGACATATAAGCACACTTTTTTGTATTCTATAAAAACCGAGTGCTGTTAGTTTGGCACTAAACGCATCGCGCGCGATTTTCTTTTTGTCGGGTATGTCAAAAATAACAACCCGCCATTTTTGATCCCACTCCTTCATGGGTTGGATTACTAAGTTATCAACGTCAAACTTTCTTACTCTTTCAATCCCTTTACCCGTAATCCTGATTTTTATTCCCGAATTATTTTCCTCAACAATTTCAACGTATTTTTTCTTTCTCAAGTACCATAGTGATTTTGCAAATTCCGAGCGTTTATACTTCAGGTCCTTTCTGTTTATATTCCCCCTCATTGCCTTGACCAAAACGTCACCACCCCTTGGACTTGATAAAGCAACAAGAACCATTCCTGTTAATCCGACAATTTTCAGAAAATTTATTATTTTGGAGCTCTTTTTATCTGGCATCTTGAATTTTTATTGAATTGCTAAAACTTATCACGAAAATCAATATTCTACAAATCATGCTTAAGCTGAAAGTGTAGAAAGAGTTATTTTGCCGAAATTTGTCAACTAACCCTGAAGGGGGCGAGTGGGCGGGAAACAAGCCAAAAAGTCAAAGCGCCGATGAGCGAAAAGGTGAGAACCTGAAGAATGCTTCCGGCAAGGTCGGCGCCAAAATCAATAAATACATCGGCGAGGGTCAGGACCAGAACCATAATTACGGAAGCATAGACAATTTTTAAAAAATTAACGGCCAAACGGGACAAAGAAAATCCGGCCATTCTTCTTTTTAGGAACACCAACAGTATCAGGCAGTTAAGTACTCCCATGGAAGCATAGGACAGAGGGAGAGCCAGCACTCCCCATCCGCCGATAAGCCGGAACGCCAAAAATATACTGACGCCAACAGATATGACACCGGCCAGAACCGGAATTCTCGTGTTTTGCATGGCATAAAAAGACCTGGCCAGAATCGGAATAATACTCTGGGCAAACACTCCGAGAATAAAGAATCCTAAAATGTCGGCGGTCAAACCCACGTCTTTGGGACCGAACAGTCCGGAACCAAGCAATATCCTGACCACGTCTTCCCTTAAATAGGCGAATAGAAAAGACATGGGCACGATCAACAGCAAGATGTTGTTGAGTGTTCTGGATATCCTCGCGGAAAAGACCTTGCCGTCCGACAAGGCCTCCCGGGACATTGTCGGAAACGTGGCCACCGCCACTGATATTCCGACCAGAGCGATGGGGACGAACTGAAGATTGAAAGCGAAGTTCAATGAGGCCACCGCGCCGATGCCAAGTGTTGTCGCAAGCGCGTTGAGAACGACCCAATTCACCTGCGCCGCCGCCAGGCCGAACGACCTGGGCAGTATTAATTTTAATATCCTTCTTGTTCCTTCTTCTTTATAATCGAAAACCTTGACCCAGCGGAATCCGGTCTTTAACAAAGCCGGAAACTGGACCGCCAAGTGAAGCAGCGCCCCGAGAACGACGCCCTCAGCCAAACCCAACGGACCGAATATCGGTTCCAGAAAAACGGCTCCGATTATAATGCCAAGGTTGTAGGCCAAAGGCGCCGCAGCAAACGCTAAAAAACGGTTGGAGGCCTGCAAAACCGAACCGGCTACAGTGCTAACCGCGAACACTAAAGGACTGGCAAGCATTACTCTTGTAAAAAGTGTCGCCATATAGCTTTTCCCTTCATCAAATCCAGGAGCGACAATATCTATAAGCCAGGGCGTCAGAACAAACAATACAGCAATTCCGACAAACAACACCGCCAAAAGAAGGTTCAAAAAATTGCTCGCTAATTTCCAGGCGTCTTCTTTGCCCATCTTTGTTTCGTATTCGATGAACAATGGTATGAATGCGGTCGAGATGGCTCCTATGGCAAGGAGATTGAACAAAAGATCCGGTATTTGGAACGATGTGTAGTAAACATCAAGAATATCGGAGGCGCCGAAATGTGAGGCCAATACCCTGTCCCTGACCAGGCCCATCAAGCGGGAGGCCAAATTAAAAAAGGCCAGCAACGCGCTCGCCCGCCAAAGTTTTCCAACAGAAAATTTAGGCGGGCTCGCCCCAAGAAGCGTCTCGGATTGTCGGCTTAGATTCATCGTGGACTTAATGAATTTATATCACGATTTCCTGTTTTAAGTAACCGCTCCGGACCCAGCCATAAAACGGCTCACCCGGGTGAGCCGTTGGCAAAAACAAAGCTCCTTCCTGTTTGAGACCATTTGCCTCCGAGGGTAACATAGTACTCAAATTAGTTGAGAATTTGCTTATAAAATAAATTTTAGCCGGAAAACCCGCCTAAGTTTTATAAAGTAAAATTTAGGCGGGGCAAACGGATGCTAAGATTTATTAAGCAAATTGAGACCTAATTTGAGTATTTTTTGAGTATTTGTCCGAAGGAGACCGAAGGCGCAGGCAACAGGTCGAAAATGGGGAGGGGATTTGGTTTTACCTGAAAATCACCTTGATAGGCAAATCCCGGTCAAGCTTGCCGTTAAATGTATATCTTCCATTGCCTTTCCTTAACTCCACGGAGGATTGGCCTATTTCCGCGGCGCCGGAGATAAGATTCAAGGTAAATTTATTGAATTCCAGTCCCGGCTGTCTTTGCACATAGAACTCGTGCTCCTTTCCGGCCGCTTTGCCGAGCACCCGGTATTCAAGTTCTACCGCTTTTGTTTCTCCCGGATTCAAGAGCATCCAGAATCCGTATTCCCTTTTCCCGGCTTCTTCGTATGTGGTCACGCCGGTTTCGCTGTCGTAGTTGCTCTTTTCTTCGAACCTGACCAGGTCCTCGTCGCGTTTGAAATCGGTTTTGGGGTAATCAAGAAGCGGTTGAAAATTGGGTTTTGAATTTCCGGAAATTCCGAGAAATTGGGCATTATCCGGGACAAGTATCCTTACATATGCGGGATTCTGCTTGTTGAAAAACCCGAATTTCGTTCCCCCGCCATTGTGTGTTCTGGTTAAGACCACCCGGTGGCGGATATCATCCCCCTCGAATATCGAATCGACTTTTAGTTCCGAATCGATGACCGTATCGGTCTTGGAGCCCTTTACATTTGTAAGAGTTACCATAAGGTAGTCACCGTTGGTCTGGTTAACCTGTCCAGAAAAACCTTTCGTAACGGAGAAGTCCTGCAATTTAAGGTCGCGGAAATACATCAGGATACCCTTTCCATCCAAGCTCGACACCAGAATGTTGAATATTTCCATCCAGGTGTCCGAATCGGCCGAATATATTTTTTCCAGCATCAACGGCGCCAGGTCAACGAGTATCTTCTTGGGCTGGTTCCTGTCGGCCTTGTATTCGACCTCTTCCTGAATGGCTTGAGAGAAATTTTCCGAATTCAAGGTCACGCCGTATTTATCCATTCTTATCGGTCCGGTTATCTCCAGTATCTTTGAGACGATCTGGGGACTGAAGGTTATCACCCCGTCCACGTCCTCCCCGGACTCTTTCTTGTAAAATTCCGACATCTTCCTGGCCGATACCGGAAAGTCCACAAACCAATTCGCGTCCCTCATGCCCCAATTCGGGGTAATGTGTTGCAGTTGAAGCGGAGGCACATAAAGTTCTTTCAGCTGTCCGTCAAGATTATAGACATCATCAACCCGGAAGTCCTGGAGACGCCCGTCTTTGAAAACAACTACTCCATAGCTGCCGGGAAATCCGCCCGTCGGCCTTAGTTCGGCGGGGTTTTGGAACAAGAGAAGATATTTCCTGGTTCCGGCGGTTCCGATAAAGTCCTCGAGGAACTTGGAATAGTCCGCCGCGTCGGTTATCATTTGTTCGAACTCGGGGAGTTTTGAATTGAATTCCTCGAAACTCGCCCGCTTGTCTTCCGGAAGAGAGCCGGCATCCACGTCTTCCAGCAGCTCCCCGGCTTCTTTGATGTTCTTCTGGGAAAGCGTCAGGGCCTGCCTCAAGTTCTTCGATATTCCGCCGGCGGAAACGTTCGAGCCGGCCGGATTAAAAATACCCCCGGTTTTGGCCAGCTCCGCCATCGCCTGCGACATCGCCTGTCCGGCATCGGCCATCAATTTCCCGGCCTCAACCAATTTCTTTGCCGATCTTAGTTTAGCGCCGCCGGGCAAGTCGGCTATCAAAGAGCTCATGGTTGCTCCCATGAAATTCAGATTATCACCCGCTTCGGCAAAGTCGGAATAGGCCTGGGAGAAATTTGTGGAAGCGGCATCAAAATCAAGATTCTTGATATTCTCTCCGGCGCTCTCGAGGTTCGCCACCGCCGAGTTTCCGTTGAGAACAATTTCATTCTTCATCGAAAACCCGTATTCAGTCAAAAGCCCCATGAATATCAATAATAGACCGGTGAGAATAACTTTTTTTGAAGATAACTTTACTGAAGGAACCTTTCTACAAACCCTACTTAAGCTGGAGATGTAGAATGAAGGTAAAATAATTTTTGGTATCTGTATTCTCGGTTTTGAATGTATCGGCCTGACCTCCGGTTCCATAACTTTGATCTTTTCATTTTGATTTTTTAATTTCTGGTGCCACCAATCTGTAAATTCAATCCTCTTCGGCTCACCCATCGAGATACCGCTGTCAGCTGGCGAAAATTTTTCATTTATCTGCCTAAGCGCGGCCTCGTAATTTTCGGCGGGTTCTTCGTGTTTAGCCACCACCTCGGCGCCAACGGCTGCCAACTCTACCGTCGGATTCAAGTCCTCGTTAAGATATCGCTCCAACTCTTCTTTGGGGTCAGTATTGTGTATTACGTATTTAGTATTTAGTATTTCTGATTTATCGATAACGGATTTCGGTTTTTTATACTTAATACTTGATACTTGATTCTTAATATTATTTCTCAATGACGGCTGGCCGGATTTTCCTATCCTCAACTTCCTACCCAGGTTCAAAACCGCCTCAACATTCGAAAGTTTTTCAAAATTAATTTCCCCGTTCTCGTTGACGGGTTTGATGTCGAATATAGCTGATATGACCTGATATTTAGTTCTAGGCATCTCCATGTATTATAGTATGGATTGCCTATTGTATGTTGTGGACTAATCAAGAAAATCTATTATTAAACCCTCATAAAGAATCATATTATTTGCCTAAAATAGCTCCCATGGTCTGCTCGGCGCATTTTTTCCAATCAAACATATTCACCCTTTCGTAGCCCCTTTTTATAAAAGCGGTTCGAAGGTTTGGGTCTTCCATGACCGCCCTGACCCCGTTTGAGATATCCACAGCATTGTATGGATCGACGAGTATTCCGGCATCCCCCACCACCTCCGGCAAAGAGGAGTTATTGGACGCTACAACCGGCGTGCCGCACGCCATGGCTTCCAGCGGCGGAAAGCCGAACCCTTCGAAAAAAGATGTGTAAACAAAAGCCGACGCCAAAGAATAATAAAACTTTTTGTCTTCATCCTCGATATAATCTTTGAATATTATTTTACTTTTATGAGAAGATGTTTCGGCTTCTCTGAAAATATCTTCGAACAGCCATCCTTTTGCTCCGACGATGACTAAATGCAGATCGGGAAATTTACCAGAATCTTTCAAGTGATCGAAGGCCTTGATCAGTGTCGGGATATTTTTTCTTGGTTCAAGTTTGCCAAGAAATAGAATAAATTTTCCAGAAAGGTCATTTCTCTTTCTGAACTCTTCCAACTTTTCCCCGTCCGGCCTGGCCGTCATAACCGGTATTCCCGAATAAATTTTTTCTATCCTGTCCGGTTCAATGCCGTACTTTTCTATGAGATCGTTTTTTGTCGATTCCGACACTGCGATTATTTTATCGGGAAGATTTTTTTTACCAAACGACTTGATCTGAAACCGGTGCCATAGATCCCGCCGCAAAGAAAAAAACTCTTTGAATCGCAGGTATGAAAGGTCGTGAAATGTCATCACTCTCCGGCAATAGGGATTTAGCGGAGCGATAAGAAAGTGCGGAGAAAAAAATACTTCCACTCCCCCGACCAGGTCATCAATCCTTGGATAATTAAACAGCCAAGAAGACGCAAAAATTAATTTGTTAGAAACCGAACTTTGAACAATTTTTACGTTGTCCAAGCTGACCCATTCATATTTTCCCAACAGCAACGGATCTCCTGCGTAAAAAAGTTTGAACTCAATGTCCGGATTTTCCGGAAGCATGTGGGCCAGGAGGTTCTCGGTATATTCCTCCACGCCGCTTTTGTGTTGGGACCCCAAAACTCTGATATCTATCCCGACTCTCATGGCTTAATATGTTTTAAAATATTTTCTTTAAATACTGCGACGTCGAATTTCTCGGCTTGAATACGGCAAATTTTCGGATCGAAACTCATTTTTTCGAATCTCCTGACCGCGTCCATCAACGAATCCTCGGTAAGCTGGTCGAAGAATATACCGGTCTTGCCTTCTTCTACTGTCTCAAGCGCGCCTCCGGCGCGGTAAGCAATAACCGGTTTGCCGGAAGCCATGGATTCCAACGGAACAATACCGAAATCCTCTTCCTGGGGAAATATGAGAGCTCTCGAGCCGGCATATAGATCAACTAAGCGATCATCGGAAACCTGACCAAGAAACTCGATCCCCGAAGCCTTGCTTCTGGAACCTCCCGAAGCAAGGCTTCGAAGTTTCTTAAACTCCGGACCGATGCCCACGATCTTCAGAGGCAAACCAAGTCGACTGAACACCCTAACAGCCAAATCGAATCTTTTATAAGACACCAAGCGGCCGACCATCAAATAATAATTTCCAATTTCCAATTTCCAATTTCCAATTTTAAACTTGTTGATATTAACCGGAGGGTAAATGACTGTTGAGGGACGGCGGTAATACTTATCGATCCTATCTTTGATAAAATCGGATATGGCCCAAAAATCATCAACTCTTCGAGAGGCCTCCTGGTCCCACATCCTCAAATAAGTAATAAAGGGGGGCAGGAACTTTTTGACCAGCCGTGAATAGCCGAATTCTTCGACAAACTTCTGGCTGTCGTCCCAAAGGAACCTCGGGGGGGTTAAGCAATAACAAATGTGTTTTGTACCCGGCTTGGTCAGAATACCCTTGGCGAAAGAGGCGGATACGGAAACCACCGAATCATATCCGGAGAAATCGAACTGCTCCATAGCCAAAGGCATCAACAACGGAAACGCCCGGTGGTATTTCTTTGCCAAAGGCATTTTCTGTAAAAATGAAGTATGGATAATCTTGTCGTCAAAGACCCCTCCAGTGGCATTACGGTCATATATCAATGTGTAGATTGGGGCCTCCGGAAAGAGGGCGCACAAAACCTGAAGCATTCTTTCGGCTCCCCCGAACTGATTCAGGTATTCATGGACAAAAGCGATTTTCAATCAAAGAGATTTATGATTTATGATTTATGAATTATGAATTATGAATATTCGTAAATCTTTAATCGTTAATCTTAAATCATTTAAACGGCCGATTTATCCGTAAGCATCTTGAATATGGTCTTGAGCATTATCTTTATATCCATCCACAGCGACCAGTGTTCGATGTAATAAGTATCCAGGGCAACCTCCTGCTCGAACGCCAGATCCGAACTGCCGGAAACCTGGGCTATGCCTGTTGCTCCGGCTTTAACGGACAATACTCTCTTGTGATGTTTCTCGTATCTCTCGACCTCGTCCGGCTGGTGCGGCCGCGGGCCGATCAAACTCATATCGCCTTTTAGAATATTCCAGAATTGGGGAAGTTCATCTATCCTGTATCTTCTTATCAAGCGTCCCACTCGCGTAACACGCGGGTCATTCTTCATTTTAAACAAAGGCCCGTCCTGCCTTTCGTTGAATACGGCCAGAGAGGCCTTGATGTCTTCGGCGTTCTTTACCATTGAACGGAATTTTATAAGATCGAATTCCCTGTTCCGGCTTACGCGCTTTAACCTCACAAAAACCGGACCGGCGGTCTCCCACTTTATGGCAAAAGCCACTACGGCAAAGACGGGAAACAATATAACCAGCCCCGCCGACGCGCCCACGACATCCAAAACCCTCTTGGCAACCTTGCCCCATCCGTCCAGGGCTGTCCGTTTCAATTCTATAAGAGGCAGGCCGTTGATGCTGTCCACGTCGAAATTGGTGGTAAGCGTTTGATAAATATTGGGAATGAATTTGAAAATCAAGTGATTCTCGTTGCAAAAATCAACCAGCTGGACGACTTTTTCCGCGGGGTAGTTCGTATTAGTCAAAAGAACCTCATCAATGCCGGGATTTTCTACGGCAGCCCGAACTTCGGCAAGTTCCGGATCGGTCAGGTGCTTGGCCACGCGATAGCCGGCATGA
>JACPAB010000006.1 GCA_016181045.1 Candidatus Yanofskyibacteriota bacterium
GAACCGGATTCGAAAAGCCGAGGCGAAGCCGTGGCGAATGTAGCCGAGGTCGCACGCTGGGCGACCGGAGGCGTGTCTGAGATGGATTGTGGCCGAGCGGGAGCTGGGAAATGGAGGGGGCGGAGCGGCCCTATTTGTTCATTTTCCGGCGGATAAACGCCGGGATGTCGAATTCATCGTCATTTACGGAAGAATCGATGAGTTCCTTTATTGAGCCGTTGCCGCCGCCTGATGCCGGTTTGGGCGGTTGGCCGAAAAGATTATTGGTTTGATGCATGTTTGGCCTGGCCTGGGCCGGATTTCCGTTGTTGAATCCCGTGGCCACGACAGTCACCTTCAATTCGCCCTTCTTAAGTTTGTCGTCTATCACGGCGCCAAAGATAACTCTTGCATCCTGGTCGATATGCTCCGTTATAATTCTGGCTGCTTCATTTATTTCCGCCATAGCCATGTCCGGCCCGCCGGAAACGTTAAACAGCACACCCTTGGCGCCGTCTATTGAGACCTCAAGCAGCGGGGAGTTGATGGCCATTTTGGCCGCCTCGATGGCTCTGTCTTCTCCGGTGGCCCTGCCGATACCCATCAACGCCGAGCCGGAATTGGCCATAATGGCCTTAACGTCGGCAAAATCCACGTTGATCACTCCGGGAATTGTTATCAAGTCGGAAATACCCTGGACACCCTGCCTTAAAACATCGTCAACTACGGCAAAGGCCTCAAGCAGAGGCGTCTTGCGGTCGATTATCGAAAGGAGGCGGTCATTCGGGATGGTAATAAGCGCATCGACTTTATCCCGCAAAGTATTCCAGCCGTCTTCCGCGATTTTCATTCTTTGCGCGCCTTCGAAACTGAACGGCTTGGTAACAACCGCTACTGTCAACGCCCCTACATCACGCGCGATGTCGGCTATGATCGGAGCGGCACCGGTGGCAGTGCCGCCGCCCATGCCTCCCGCGATAAAAACCATATCCGCGCCTTTCAAGGCATTCATTATTTCTTCTTTGGTGTCTTCGGCGGCCTGCCTGCCGATATCGGGATTCATTCCCGCACCCAATCCCCTGGTCAAACTCTTTCCGATGTGGATCTTGACCGGAGCGCTTGAGCCATGGAGATCCTGCGCATCGGTATTTATCGCGATGAATTCAACACCGTGGATACGGGCTTGTATCATCCTCTGGAGAGCGTTTTTTCCCGAACCGCCACACCCGATCACTTTGATCCTCGCAAATGTCTCGAATGGTGGTTTAATTTGAGCCATATTTAGCACACAGACAAACACGGACTTGGAACGGACTTATACAGACTGTCCGTTATTGTCAGTTCCTTGTCAGTTATAGTCAGTGTTATTTTAATTGTATTAACACAAAACAAAAACACCAGCAAATGTTATGAGAACAACCTGTGGATAAGTATTTGTCACGCGGACTAATACGGACTTGGAACGGACTTATGCGGACAATCCACCAAAAGTAATTTGTTTAAAGTCCGTTACTGTCAGTTCCTTGTCAGTTACAGTCAGTGTGATTAGGGTAGGAAATTCTTCAGCCATCCGCCGGCTTTCTTGAAAAACATATTCTTTGATGCCGGAGCGGTCTTTCCCTTGGCTGAACCGAACTCCTCATCAAGTCCCCACAAAACCAGCCCGACGGCGACGGAAAAAGACGGATCGTTCTGGTCTTCCAAACTGCCGTGGAAACTTACCTGCCCGACCGGCAAGCAAGCCGGCCTGGCTATCCTGACGGGAAGCCGGAGTTTTTCTTTGGCTAAAGCCGCCAAACCCGGAAGATTGGCCCCCCCGCCCGATAACACTACGCCGGCCGGAAGCATGCCCTTTGAGATTTTTTTAAGTTCCGCGGAAACCAGGTCCAGCAATTCATGGGCCCGCGCGTCAATCACGTTAACGAGTTGCTTCTTGGGCCACAAGAAATTTTCTTCTCCCACCAGTTCCGAGAGGTCGATGTTGTCTCTTTTCCGGAGGTCCAAACTCTCGGATGTGGCGCCATGCTCAAGTTTCACCCTTTCAGCAACATCGATGGAGGTCCGGAGAGCAACGGCGAGATCGGCGGTTATGTGCTTTGAGCCAACCGGCAGAACTACGCTGTGGAGCAGGTCGGCCTCCTCGAAAACAGTCAGGGTGGATGTGCCGCCGCCAAAATCAATACTCAAGACCCCGTATTCTTTTTGGTTCTTATCCAGAACCGATAGAGAGGCGGCCAACGGGGCGAAGACCAGTCCCGCAACTTCGATATTGTTCTCGTTCACACATTTGGCAAGATTCCTCAAATACGGCGACAGGCCTTCGATTATAAAGACCTCGGCTTCGAGGCGGACACCCTTCATGCCCAAAGGATTTTTCACGTTCTCTACGCCGTCAACGATAAAATTCCTTGGGATGACATGAATCATCTCTCTGTTCACCGGCAAGCTGACAACCGAAGCCGCTTGTATCACTCTGTCGATGTCGTTCTGGGAAATTTCATTGTCGGCCCGGGAAACCGCGATCACTCCCCGGGAAATTTGGTTCTTGATATGAAGCCCGTTAACGGCGAGATACGCTCTCTTCACCGATACTCCGGCCATCGCCTCGGCTCTTTGCACAGCCGTGCGAATGTTATCTATGGTTTCCTCCATATCCACCACCATGCCCCTGCGCAAACCGTTGGAGGGCGCGCTGCCCACACCCAAAATCTCCACGCTTAAATTTTCTCGATCTATTTTCGAAACGACAACCTTGACCTGGGAGTTTCCGACGTCTATGCCTGATATTAAATATGGTCTTGCCATGTTTCTAACTTGTTCGCCCTCCGCTAACTTACGTTAAGCGGTACGGGCCCTTCGGGTTTTCTCAACTTCTTCGTTAAAAGCTCCAGTCCTCCCTCACCATATTATTATATGGCTCGGTTCGGGCTTCGCTTTTGCCTCGAACTTGAGTAAAACGCACGGCGTTATAAATTAACCTTGGTTAAAATTTTCTCCTCAAGTTGGAACATTTTATCGGCATCTTTCTTTGATCTTTCATGGTCGTACCCGAGTAAATGCAAAAAACCATGCACCGTCAATTGTGCGAGCTTAGCTTCTATACTTACATTTTCCCGCTTTGCTTCCTTTTTGGCAATAGATAAGCAAATAAAAATGTCCCCGTTGCCGTCTCCCAAAGGAAACGAAAGAACGTCGGTGGGTTTACCTTTCTTTCTGTATTTTTTATTCAGTTCTTTTATCCTGCTTTCTCCGATTAAATTAACGCTAACTTCTACTTTTTTGGCTTTAAGTTTTGCGATTTTTAATCCCGAATTAAGAACTCCAATAAAAAAACTCTCCTTAGGAGTTTGTTGCGACGTATGGTTCTTGAAAACAAGGTCAATCATTGGCGTGATTCTATCATATTTATCAACTTTTGCGTATTCGCGTACAAAAGTAGTTAGATCTATTTTTATAGAAATTAAAACGAGCCGGCAACAGTTTCGATACTGTTGCCGGCCCAAGGCGCGCCGTTCTCCTCGTCAAGGATATACGCGATGTTCACGCAGCCATTGACGAGGAGGGGACCTTTCTGGCCATGACCCTGCGCTTCGATCGGCTGGTAGAACTGGCCCAGCTTGATGAAGCGCTTTGACTGCGGTCCGAGGGCAACCATGATCTCGGGGTCGTGCTTGGACGCCAGAAGCGTGTGCACCGCAATTTCAGCGGCCGGCACGTCCTGGCTGCCGAAGAGCTTGGTGACCTTCTCGTCGATGTGGCCGAACTTCACCTTGGGGTTGCTCTTGGTGAAGCTCTTGCTGGCGACGAACCTGCGGCTGGCTACCGTGACCTTCCGCTCGAACCGGAGCACGACGGCCTCGGCCCGCGGATCATTCCGCGGAACAACAAAGTCAACCCCGAACGAGACCGCGAGGGCCCGCAGCGTGCCTCTGTCTCGTACGGAGTCAATCCCGCACCAAACTTATTCGCTGACCCCGCAGGAAGTTATTCCGCTGACCGCCATTCAGAAAGGGGGCGGGTTTGGTTGCGGGACAGGCCACACAAAAACCGCCCCGACTTAAGTCGGGGCGGTTTTTGTGTTAGTTACTGAATAACTCATTTACTTTCCGTATTTACTCTTTTTTTTGTTTCTACTTTTTTTAAAAAATCAACTACCGGCTTACCGCATTTCGAGCAAAAGGATTGATGCGCAAAATACCTGCCGATAGAAGCGAATACAATCTTTTCTTTGATTTCTTTTTTACAAATATCGCATTTGGTTATTAACATTCCGTAATAATATCAAGTGGGGATGCTCTGGCAAGTGTGGATATTTAACCGCTCAATTCTTCTTTAACCATGCGGCTGACCAGAGAGCCATCCGCTCGGCCTTTGAGTTTAGGCATTAGAACTCCCAGAACCTTGCCCATTTCTTTAACATCCTTGGCGCCGGTTTCGGCTATCGCCTTTTTAACTTCTTCTCTTATTTGTTCCTCCGGCATCTGCTCGGGCATATAAGCCATAAGTATATCTATCTCCTGCTTCTCGCTTTCGGCTAATTCCGGCCGGCCCCCTTTTTCAAATTGGGCCACGGAATCCCTGCGCTTTTTAATTTCCGACGAGATAACCGCCACGACCTCTTCGTCCGTCAGTTCGCCGTGTTTTTCTATCTCTTTATTCTTAATTGCCGAAATGACCAAACTTAAAACCATCCGGCGTTGTTTATCGCCACTTTTCAAAGCATTCTTTATGTCTTCGCTAAGTTTTTCTTTCAACAATTCCTTATACGCGGACTTATACTGACCTGAAACGGACTCATGCTGACTTGTCCGTATTTGTCCGTTCCCTGTCCGTATTGGTCAGTGTTACAAGCCAAGCTTCTGTTTCATTTTACGTTTTTCTTCTTCAAAAGTATCTTCGTCATATTTGCCCATTTTCTCCAGACGCTTTCGCAAATCCGCCAAGTGCGTTCCCATTATCGCGGACATTTTTTCTTTTCTGTCGGTTGATCTCTTCTGGCGGAATTGGTCCGTCTTGGCTTTAAGCAAAACGCCGCTTTGCTGAACAAAACGGTTAAAACGCCTCATTAAACTTCCGGTGCTTTCGTTTGGTTTTCTTTTTACTTCTACCATATAAAATACCTCCCTTCTGCGATATTTACCATTTATCAATTACCGTTTGCCAATTATTTACCATTTAATCATTGTGTCATTTTCTGAAAATGGATAAATGAATCAATGATAATTTAATGGAAATTGGAAAATGATAAATGGAAAATTATTCCTTTACTAATTTGGGTCCTAATCGTTTGCCTCCCAATAAATGAATGTGGAAGTGCGGAACAAGCTTGCCTCCGTGATCACCTTCATTAATTATAAGACGATAACCCCTGTCTAAGCCATGTTCATGAGCCATCTTGTCGGCCAGCAATAGGGCTTTGCCCAATAAGATGCCGTCCCCGGCAAAGTCCTCTATTTTCAGGAAATGTCTGACCGGAATTATCAGAAGGTGGACCGGGGCTTGGGGATTTATGTCTTTTATGACCCAGAAATCATCGTCTTTATAGACGGCTTCTGATTTTAACTCACCTTTGACAATTTTACAAAATACATCGGTACTCATAGAAAACTTAGAACTTAGCCATTAGGAATTAGAATCTAAGTTCTATTGGCTAATAACTAATGGCTAGGCTTTCAGCCTCTTCTTTACTTCATCCACTATCTTCTCCATCGGGATCGTCTCCTGGGTTGAAGCGTCCATGTCTCTCAATATTATCGTCCCGTCCAAGGACTCTTTCTGTCCCATTATCAAGGTGAATTTCACGCCCAGGCGGTGGGCAATCCTCAATTGCGATTTGATGCTGTCGCGGCCCAACGAGGACTTGGTTTCAACACCGGCCCTTCGAAGCGCTTCGAAAAGCACCAAACTTTTTCTTTTTGCGGCATCTCCGAGTTGGGCCAAAAAAACTTTAGGTTTTGGTTTGGAATCAGGGATCGAGATATTATTGTCCTTGAGCGCCTCGACGACCCTGTCCAGCCCCATCGCCCATCCGGAAGCCGGCGTTTTTGATCCGCCCAGCATTTCGATCAACTTGTCATACCTGCCTCCGGAAATAACCGCCGATTGGGCACCGGCACTTTCTTCCGGAAGGAATTCAAACACGGTTCTTGTGTAGTAATCGAGGCCCCTGACCAGGTGCGGATTTAAAATATACGGTACCTTCGCTTCATCCAAAAATTCCAAAACATGTTTGAAGTGCCTTTTGCAGTCATCATCAAGATAATCCACCGTTTGGGGAGCATCTTTGGCTATTTCCTTGCAGCCTTCCTCTTTACAATCGAGCATCCTCAAAATGTTCGTCTTGAGTCGAACCTTACAAGAGGGACAAAGTTTTTTAATTCTGTTTTTGTAATAATCCTTGAGGGCTTTGACGTATGCGGGCCGGCAATTAGAATCACCTATGCTGTTAATATGCACATTGTATCCGCCAAGACCCAAGCCGGACAGTAACTTATGCCCCAAGAATATCAGCTCCGCGTCCACGGCATCAGAACCGTCGCCTATGGTTTCTGCGCCCAATTGATAGAACTGACGGTATCTTCCTTTCTGCGGCTGGTCATGCCTAAAAAACGGTCCTGCGTAATAAAGCTTGACCGGATGCGGCCTGACGCTCATGCCGTTTTCTATGTATGCGCGCACTGTCGGCGCGGTTCCCTCCGGCCGGAGAGTTAAGCTGTCTCCGCCTTTGGTGCGCAAAGTGAACATTTCTTTCTCCACTATATCCGTCCCCTCCCCGACGGAACGAGTGAACAGTTCTGTCGATTCCAAAATGGGTGTTTCCATCTTCTCAAAACCGAAAAACTCCAAAAGGGGCTCGGCTTTCTTTAAAACGTGGCGCCAGTACCTCTGCTCCTCGGGAAGAATATCCCTCATTCCTTTTGGCGCCTGGATTGTTTTTGCTTTTGCCATAAATTAGCCATTAGTTATTAGCCATTAGGGATTAGAATCTAATTTCTAATGGCTAAGTTCTAAGTTCTAGTAAACTACTTCTGGTATCCTTGATGCCCTTGTGAATGGCCAAGGCCTAAGAAAGGCGCGGCCCATTATTAAGCTCCGGTTGACCGGACCCCATCGCCTCGAATCGGAACTCTGGAGACGGTTATCACCCAAAACAAAATACTCGTTATCGTCAAGCTTCGTAGTCATGGTGCCTAAGGTTTCCTGTTCCGGCGCGAGATACGTTTCCTCCAGGACAAATCCTTCCGGATTTTCCTCGTTGAAAACCGTAACCTCGTTATCTTTGATCTGAACTGTTTCCTCCGGAAGACCGACTATTCTTTTTATGAAAAATTGCGAGGGCTGCTGGGGAAAGCGGAATATTATCACTTCTCCTCTTTCGGCTTCTCTGAAACGAAAGCTTAATTCGTCAACAAGGATATAGTCCCCGTCTTCGAAGCCGGGCTCCATCGAAGCGCCTTTTACGAAAAACGGCTGAACAAGATAATACCTGATGGGCAGGATTATGGCAAGCGAGATAACGACCACTTTTACCGTCTCCCAGACAAAAGCCAGAATTTCATTTTTCGGGGACAAATTTTGAGTATTTTCTTCCATTACCGCCTAATTTTAAACTAATTTTTACCACTTTTCAAGAGGATAGTTTTTGTGGTAGTATCTGACTACCATGAACGCGACCAAACTTTTAATCGGCCTGGGAAATCCGGACACTGAATACCAGAATACCCGGCACAACGTCGGATTTATGTTTTTGGATTACCTTGCCCGCCGAAGCCTTGTCGCCGACGCGCCACAGCCGCTTTGGCGACGGCGCGGCGAAGGCGGGTTGGCTAAAAAAACCCACGACAAGACCACTTGGGAATTTGATAAAAAATCTAATTCCCTGATAACAAAGGTGAAACTAGACAAAACATCGGTAATTCTTGCCAAGCCACAGACATACGTAAACAAATCCGGCGAAGCCGTCAAAAAATTATGTTCCATATTCCATGTTCCATATTCCATGTTAGTCGTCATTCACGACGATTTAGATATCCCGTTCGGCAACACCAAAATATCTTTTGACAAAAATTCCGGCGGACACAAAGGCATTGAGTCAATAATGCGAGCCCTGAAAACAAAAAAATTCTACCGTCTCCGCGTTGGCCTTGCCAAACCCGCCCTGCAAAAAGCCCGCCTTCGCGCGGCCGAAGCCCGCCGCTCCGGCGAGGCGGAGGCCCGACAACAATCAGACAAAAAGAGGGACGAATTCGTCGTCAAGATGGTTCTCTCCAAATTCTCCCCTTCCGAGCAAGGACAACTTAAAAAGATTTTTAAAGAAGCGTACGATAAACTGCTTCAAATTAAATAAAAACTTGAAAGTTGGTCCGGCAAATCTTATAACCTCCGGTTTGGTCTTTCTGTTCTGTGTCCCTGACAGGCCAATGAACTTGATAACCTTCCCCCTCAAGAGCCTTGACATACATTTCTATGGCAATACGGGTTTCTACGTCAATATTTCTTACAGGACAGATCACAAAAATCTTTTTCATGATTGTTTCCTAATTTTGCAAAGGTCTGCCGTTATTATTACAAAAATAACAAATTAAGCAACCAAAAACCGCCTTCAAGGCGGTTTTTGGTTTAAGGCTTATTCGCCTATTCTCTTTTTCATATCTCCTATCATCTCGTCGGCATGTTTTACGCCGCCGAGACCAAAAGCCAAGCCAATGGCCAAGGCACCCGCTGCGATCAATCCGGTAATGACGATCTTGATGATGTCATCCGCGACTTTCAGTTGGGCTAAGGCAATCAGCAAAGCGAAGACGAACACGGCCCACTTGGTCAACAGTCCCAAAAAGTTTGCCGATACCAATCCCGCCGCCTTTACGGAGGCCCTTACCAACCCTTCCGAGAATTTGGCGACTAAAATACCGATCAAAAGAATGACCGCCGCCACTATCACGTTGGGCAGGTATAATAATACGCTCCTCAAGAAGTCGGTCACTTCACCCAGACCCAAGATATTGGTTGCCGCCATCAAGAATACGATCGCGAAGAACCATTTAACCAATTCGTAGAAAAGCATCGGGGTATCCAAGCGGAAACCGCTTCTTTCCCACGCCCTCCTGAACCCGACTTTGGTCAAGGCATTATCGACATGAAGGACGCGGACAACATGGTAAGCCAACCTGCCCAATACGTGGGCAATAAGCCAGCCAACCAAAAACACAATAATGGCCGCTATCAAACGAGGCACAAAACCGGCGACTCCGGTCCACAAGGTCAACAATGAATTTCTTACTATATCTGACGCTGCTACTACTTCAAACATACAGCACCTCCTCTCTTGAAACATTCATTATATTCACAGAGTAAATCCTAACATTTTGAACAAGTTCGCCCTATAGGCAATGTGGACAACTAAAAAGCGGGGTAATGCCCGCTTTAACTACTATATAAAACTTAAAGGACCAAAACTTAAAGAAATACCGATGCTCTTTCTGTCACCAATTTTAGTTAAGTGAACTCCCAAATGCAGGTCTGGCGGGTTTCGCCATTTGTTTCTATCTGTTTTTAGTAATCGTTTTCCAAACATAACATCTTGGCTAATCAAAGAGGTTTGATATCCGCCAAATATTTGCGGACCGGCCGCAATTTTTAGGCCGTCCGCATAAGATGTTTGAGACCAACCAAGAAATAAAAGAACTAGTAGCGCCTTTTTCACTTTTCGACTTCCTTTACCTGAAATTTAGGCATATTATAGCATGTTTTTAAGAATTATAAATACGCAACGGGAAAAACTAAAACCTCTCTCGAGACGAAAGAGGTTTTAGCGTGGACCTGACGAGATTTGCACTCGTTTCTCTGTGTGACAATAACAGGATTTTACTACATGAAACTACGGGCCCGGGTCCACGAAATCCAAAGTATCAAAAAGAAAAAGAGCCCGCAATATGCGAACTCTTTTTCCGTCACACAGATAAGCTCGTAATTACACGTAGCTATCCTGTTATTATATTCAGTATAGCATGGGTAATATCCACATGTCAAATTGTGTTATTGTCCCGCCCACCTAGACCAAAAACTTGGCTATAAGCAGAGCCACAATATTGGCCACCTTTATCATCGGGTTAATGGCTGGGCCGGCAGTGTCTTTGTATGGGTCGCCTACCGTGTCCCCTGTTACGGCGGCCTTGTGGGCATCAGAGCCCTTGCCACCATAATTTCCGTCTTCAATATATTTTTTGGCATTATCCCACGCGGCGCCGCCGGAAGTCATAGAAATAGCGACAAAGAGCCCGGTCACGATCACACCGACAAGTAATCCACCGAGCGCTTCGGGACCCAATACGAATCCGACAAGAATAGGAATAACTATCGGTATTAATGCCGGCACTATCATTTCACGCAACGCGGCCCTGGTTACTATATCCACCGCAGTAGAATAATCTGGTTTTGCCCGGCCCTCCATTATTCCGGCAATCTCCCGGAATTGCCTGCGCACTTCATCCACAACCGCTCCGGCCGCCTTTCCGACTGATTGCATCGCAAGCGAACCGAACAAATAGGGCATCATTCCGCCGATAAATAATCCGATGAGGACATTGATGTTGGAAAGTTCAAAAACCACGGTCCGGCCGAATTCGGAAAGTTCCTGGGTATATGCGGCAAAAAGAACCATCGCCGCCAATCCCGCCGAAGCAATCGCGTAACCCTTTGTAACCGCCTTGGTTGTATTTCCGACCGCATCCAAAGCATCGGTGGACTCTCTGACCTCTTTCGGCAGTCCCGCCATCTCCGCGATACCTCCGGCATTGTCGGTAATAGGACCGAATGAGTCAATCGCTAAAATAAGGCCGGTCAGCGAAAGCATGCTCATCGTCGCTAAAGCGATCCCGTAAAGACCGGCCAAAGAATAGGCCGTGAACATGGCGCCCGCGATAACCAAAACGGGCAGAGCGGTCGATTCCATCGAGACCGCGAGTCCGGCGATAATATTCGTTCCATGTCCGGTCGTCGAGGCCTGGGCGATCTTTTTAACCGGACTGAACTTTTTGGAAGTATAATAATCGGTTACCAAAACCATGAGTGCCGTAACCGCAATACCGATGAACAGTGTCCAGAATAGTTGAAAACCCCCGACAGTACCGATAGTCATGGCTCTGCTGAACCAATAGAAAAATCCCAGAAGGATTACCGAGGTAGCCGCAAGTCCCTTATAAAGTGCGGTCATAATCCCGCCAGTCAGGCGGACGAACAAAGAACCGACTATCGAAGCGAATACTCCCAACGCTCCGATAAACAAGGGGAACTCGACTACGGAAGGATTGTTTCCGAACAATAAACTGCCGAGAAGCATTACCGACAAAGCGGAAACAACGTATGTTTCAAACACGTCGGCGGCCATGCCGGCACAGTCGCTTACATTGTCCCCCACTTGGTCGGCAATAACGGCGGGATTTCTGGGGTCGTCCTCCGGAATTCCGGCTTCGACTTTCCCCACCAAGTCGGCGCCGACATCAGCGCCTTTGGTGAAGATGCCTCCGCCCAAACGCGCAAAAACGGATATCAAAGACGCGCCGAAACCGAGACCAATCAACGCCTTTACATCGCCGCTCCACCAATAGAATAATGTAAGGGACAAAAGAGCGAGACCGACGACAAAAAAACCCGTCACCGCTCCGCCTTTGAATGCCAAACCGAAAGCCCGAGACAAACCATGTTTGGCTTCTTCCGCCACGCGCACATTAGCCCTTACCGCAACCATCATTCCGATATATCCCGCTACAGCCGATGAGACCGCGCCGACGGCAAAACCGACCGCGACAGGAAAGCCGAGCGCTTTCCACATTATAAGCGCGGCAGGAATGCCGACCCAGAGCACGGTTTTATTCTGCCGGCCCAGATAGGCGGAAGCGCCTTCCTGAATTGCTTTCTGGATTGCAACCATTTTTTCGTCTCCGGCCGATTTTTTCAAAACTCCCCAAATCAAAAACGCCCCGTATCCCAGCGACGCAAGTGCCGCCAACAACGAAAGTAATAACGTACTCATGAAAAATAGAATACTAAATTATTGACTAAAATTCAACTTCTGCCGATCCGCCTCCTCTTAATATCAAGGTTCGTCAAATATCAAGGTTCGACCTCGGTTAGAGGATATGTTATGATTAAAAAATGTCTAGAAATATTTCTTTTGACACAGCGGAATTTTATCACATATACAATCGTGGAACAGAAAAACGAGTGATCTTTTCTAATAGAGCTGACTACGAACGATTTCTTGCCCTACTTTATTTGTGCAACAGTAAAGAAAACATTCACCTGAACAACTATCCGGGACTAAGATTAGATGAACGGTTGTCATTGGAGCGAGTTGATCCTATTGTTAATATTGGTGCTTATTGTTTAATGCCAAATCATTTTCATTTAATAATACAGGAAAAAGAAAATGCGAGTATCAGCCGCTTTATGCAAAAAATTACTACGGGTTATACTATGTATTTTAATAAACGAAACGAGAGAACTGGTGCCCTATTTCAGGGTAAATTTAAAGCAACCCATGCCAAAAATGATGAGTATTTAAAATATTTAATATCTTATATCCACTTGAACCCCATAAAATTGACCGACCCCTACTGGAAAGAAAACGGACTTAAAAACAGAAAACGTGCAAAGGATTTTTTGAGTCAATATCCTTACTCAACCTACAAAGATTACTGCGGGGAAAGACGCTTAGAGGAAAAAATAATCAATAAGCACGCATTACCGAAATATTTTAGTTCGTTGGCTAACTTTAAATCTGTCACTCAAGATTGGCTAGAATATAACCCCTCAACCGAGGTCGAACCTTGATAAGTCAGATTATACCCCTTTTCAGCCAAAAAGTCAAATCCCGCTTTTGGCGGGATTTGACGGTATTTACGAGTCTAGTCTGGTGACTCAGAAGCCCGAAATTGACACTGCCTTAAGTATAGCAAATACAATTCTTGTGTCAAGTGTTTGCTTGTTGATATTTTCTCATCCTGGACCCGACGGGAGTTGAACCCGCAAGACTCGAGTGTCAATTTCGAGCTTGTCACCGGACCGGGCCCAGGTGTTTAAAAGTTATCAAATTAAATTTTAGTTGTAAATTTTATTACACCTTCGGCGCTTCCCGCCCATCAGATGGGCGAGGCTCGCCCCTTGATGGGGCGGCTATTTCTTCTGTCTTCTCCTCCGTCTCTCCTATTCTTATCACCTTGCTGACGCGGTCGGTCATCAGACCTAAGCGTTTCTCCGAATCCTCATATGCCGATTGTGCATTTGAAAGATGACTGCCCAGTTTGCGGAAATTGTCAGCCAGCTTAGCGCTGTCGGCGACGATCGTTTCAAGTTTTTTGATAATGGACTGGGTCTTCTGGTTTATCTGAACATCCCGATACCAGTGTTGGATGGCGGAAACGGACAATGCAAAAGTATTAGGAGATACGAGAATAACCTTCCTCTTCCTGGCATAGTCGGCAATATCGACATCTTTTACGTTATTTATCATCTCGTAATAAACCGTCTCCGCCGGCACAAACATCAGCGCGAAATCAGTCGTGCCTTCGGCGGGAAGAATGTACTTGGAACTTATCTCATCCACTTTCTTCTTAACATCGGAGTAAAAAAGTTTGCGGTAGCCGTCCCGATGAATGTCGTTATCAGAATTCACTAATTTCTGGAAATTATCCCAGTTAAATTTTGAATCAATAGGGAGCAAAATTTCGTTCGGCAGACGCAAGGCCGCGTCCACCGCCTCGCCGGAACTGAAATAGTGTTGAATTAAATACCTGTCTTTAGGGAAATATTGAGCCAGAGACGCCTCTAATGACATTTCACCCCATTGGCCGCGCAGTTTGGGATTTCTGAACAAGTCCTGAAATGAAACAACGCTTTTCACCGAATCGTGCATACCTTTTAACCCCTCGTGAAGCTGTGTCATCCCTTGGGTAAAATTCTGCACCTGCTGATGGACCGACAGGGTGGCTTGCATCGCCGACTGGCGGTTCTTCTCAAGCTGGTCGTTGATGGAATTTTGGAGATTCAATTGGCTGGCCGACATGGCATCCAGCCGTTGATGCATAACCACGTAATCCTGGTCCGGCCCTCTTTTTTTGGACTTAACCAATATATAAAGATTTATTCCGAGCAAAACCAAAACAGACAGAGATACCACAAGAAGCAAAATGTAAATTGGATTGACCATGACGGATTAACTGTCTGACCTTATTAAAACATAACTTGGAGAAGTTGTGGACCGATGGGGATTTGAACCCCAAACCTTCCGGATGCAAACCGGATGCTCTACCATTGAGCTATCGGCCCAATTATGTTATATTTTACCACAGAACCTGACAATTTTGAAGGAGCGGGAATGCTGACCGTAACCGAAAACGCCGCGAAACGACTCAAGGAACTGATGGCTGGGTCGTTTCAGGTGTAGGAATTAGGAAATAGGACTTAGGAGATAGGAATTAGAAAAAGCCCGTTACAGGCTTTTATCATTTATAGAAAGTCGAGGTGTCTCTAAAAATTAACTTTAGTTATCTCGCTTGCTTGAGACCAGCTCAACATCCCCAAGTTGACCATTCTCAAAACTAACCTGTTCCTCTCTATTTCAAGACGGCCGTTAGGACAATACTTTTCATCAACGACATTATAGTGATGCCCGATACCACTTAATTGTTTGCCCAATTGTTTGCCTAATTGCTCAAAGGCAACTATATTAAGCATCTGGTCATCAATGAAAAAACATTCTTCGGGCATTACTCCGAGCCGTTCAATAGCGTTAAGCCAGATCCTCGGGTGGGGCTTTCGCGATCCAACTCTGAATGATAACGCCAAATAGTCAAAGTCCGAGAATACCTCGGGCCATTTTCTTTGAACATATTCAAAATGGCATTCATTGATGTTTGAAACAACCGCTAACTTAAGGCCATTTTGTTTTAGGGCCTGTTTAAGCTCGATCATCTTATGGTCCGGGCCGGAACTCATTACGTCCTCGCAATAATGAAACAAAAATTCATCGTCTCCAACATCAATTTCTAAACATTTCTTCATTTCCCAGCAAAATTCTTTCCTATTCATGCGGCCAAGATCAAAGTCAACAACGCAATCAAATCCGCTGAATTTCTCCGGATTTATAGCGCCGGGAAGCTGATGCGCCCTAACATAATCATAAAATCTATTTGTACGAAACTGCATTAATACATGGCCGAAATCAAACATCACGCAGCGTATCATCCCCTATCCCCAATATGATAAAGAACACAATCGGCATAATGCCAGAATTAACCAAAAGATTCAATGAGGTCATCTCTAAACCCTCTTTCGAGATAGAATTTATGGGGGTGAGCCGAGGGAAAGTGAAAATTCTGAGGCATATCCTCTGCGATATGTCGAAGAATTTTCACAAACCCGCAGGCCATACCCATAAATTATAGCCGAATATGGGGTTTTGAGATGACCTCATAGTTAGCAACACATGGTGTTAGACGAAGAAAAACCTTTGTGATATTTTAATTCTGGATCTTTTGTATCCTAAAAGACAAAATGCTGACCATAACGCCGGAAGCAACTGAACGGCTAAGGCAGATCCTTGAAACCGAAAAAGAGAACTATATAAGATTGTTTGTCCGAAAAGTCAACTTATCCGACTTTCAGCTTGGAGTTATGGCCGGGGAAGGGCAAAATTTAAACGACATATCTCTTGAAATAAATGGTCTAACGTTGATCATTGACCCTGACAGCGCCAAACACCTTAAAGACGCTAATATAGATTTTGTCGATGATGTAGTTGGAGGAGGATTTGTTTTTGAAAATTCTTCCTCGTAAAAATCACCTTGAAACAAGGTGATTTATTTTAGTGGGCGCGCCAAGAATCGAACTTGGGACAGGAACTTATCAGATTCCCGTTTTACCACTAAACTACGCGCCCGTATTTCTAACGATATTACCACAAAATTTGATAAAAATAAAGATTAAAAAGGGGGCTTACCCGGTAGTGAAATTTTCAGAATTAAAAAAGGCGGCTATGCCGCCACTGGAAATTCTACTACCGAGCTTAACAACCCCTTATATCTTGCCGCCGCTTTTGAAAATTTCCTTAAATATCAGGAGCTGTTGGATCTCATTAGTCCCCTCGAAAATGGGATTGATGCGGGCATCGCGGTAAAGACGGGATATTTCGTATTCGTCCATATAGCCAACGCCTCCGTGAATTTGGAGAGCCGTGTCTATGACCCTTCCGGACATTTCGGACGCCGTCAGCTTGACGATTGCCGACTCCAGACGGATGTCCTCTCCCCTGTCGGCCATAGCCGCAACGGGATAGACGCTGCTTTCCATCAGGAATATGTCCGATCGCATTCTCGCGAAGTAAAACTGAATCACTTCAAACTCAATTAACTTCTTGCCCATCTGCGAGCGCTGGCTCGCGTGGGCATATGCCAACTCGAAGGCGCGTTTGGAAGCGCCGATGCATCCAGCCGCCAAGCTTAGCCGGCCGTAGTTGAGCGCGTTCATGGCTATCTTGAAACCCTGGCCGAGCTGCCCGAGCACATTTTCTTCCAGCACTTCCATGTCAGTGAATTCCATTGATGTGGTCCGCGAGGCGCGAATGCCCATCTTGTGTTCCACCTTCGTGGTCTTGAACCCGGGATAGCCCTTCTCCACGATGAATGCCGAGATGCCATTCGCTCCGAGGTCCCGGTCGGTCTTGGCAAAAACCACAACCACGTCGGCGATGTCGCCGTTGCTGATGAACTGCTTGGTGCCGTTGATAACCCATTTGTCCCCGCGTTTTTCGGCAATGGACATGATATTGGCAACATCGGAGCCGGCTTCGGCTTCCGTAAGAGCAAATGCGCCTATCGCCTTTCCTTCGGCAATAGCCCGCAGGTACTTCTGTTTTTGGGCTTCCGTCCCGTAAAGGGCGATACTGCCTCCAGTAAGGCCGGTGCTCGCACCGACCAGAACCGCCACCGAGCCGTGAACCCGGCACAGTTCTTCCATCATGATACAGTAGCCGGTCTTGCCAAGACCCGCTCCCCCGTAAGTATCGGCGAACGGAACTCCAAACAATCCGAGTTCCGCCATTTTTCCAATGATGTCGGGAAAGATATTGCCTTCCCGTTCCATATCGTCAACTTTCGGCCTGATCTCGTTTGCGCCGAATTCCCTCAACGTCTGGCGAAGCATCTCGTATTCTTCGGTCAGTCCCCCGCTTTGAACATTTGTCTCTTTTGCGGCGGATGTTTGCTCGGCAGTTGACTCTCCTTCAACTTGAGAAAACTTTGGTTTTCTTTTGTTTTCCAAATATGCAGAGACCCCTTCTATGCCATCTGGTGAAAAAGCCTGCCTGATAAATATCGACTGTTCTTGTTTAAGGGCTTCGGCAAGAGGCAGGCCCAAAGCTGCTCGCAAGACATCTTTCATGGCGTTAACGGCAGTACTCGCTTTTCCTGATACAACTGCCTGGAATGTCTCGCTACTAAAGCAACTCTCATCCAACTGTAGAGTATCTGCTTTTGGCAGCGGTTGAACCTGACCGGCAATAATCTCTTGGCAAAAGCTTTTGACACCCGCCCCGAAGTCCCCTTCAATGACCCGATCAACCAGGCCAATAATTTTGGCATTTCCCGGAGAAACCAACGCCTTCATCCCACCAAACAGAATCTTAACTGCCCGTTCGGCACCAACTAACCTCGGCAGACGCTGAGTACCTCCAAGACCCGGGATAATTCCCAAGCCGATTTCCGGCAAACCGATACTGGCACTGGCATCTGCCTTAGCCACCCTGTACTGACATGCGAGGGCAAGTTCTAGTCCGCCACCGAAGCAATAGCCGTTTATCGCGGCAATTGTCGGCTTGGTAGATTTTTCAATTCTCACAAGAACCGCCTGAAGAAGTTCCATAACTTCACGGGCATTTTGTTTGTTACCGGCTTTGAGCAACGAGTGGATTTCCCCAACGTCAGCACCAGCGGAGAAAAGTGACTTTGGGTCACCGGTTATCACGACCACCTTCACATCGGGATTTGATTCAAGCTCTTCGAATTTCCGGCCGATTTCAAAAATGGTCTCGCCGGAAAGAGTGTTGTGGTCGTTGCTGTTTAGGGTAAGTTTCCCCAGTCCGTTCCTCACGGAAATACGAATGAATTCTTTGGACATATGATCTCCAATTTAAAGAGCAATTACTATCGGTTTAACGCTCAAGTGAAAGAAAGTCAAGAATTTAAAAACCCCGACTTAGTCGGGGTTGCAGCTGTTTTACCAGCTGCTAAAAAATGTTTCGCCGTTAGCTGCCATTTCTTTCAGCAACGGACAGGCATCATCTCCAAGTTCACGGACAACAGTTTCGATACCGGCCTCGTCGACATAATGAAGCGGGCCACCCTTTGCTTGCGGGAAACCGAGACCGAACAGACATCCGGTCTCAATGTCGTTGGCCGAAGCGACCTTTTCCTGTAGAGCCAATGCCGCTTCGTTGACCATGGAATACATCATCCGCGTAAAGACGGTGTCGGCATCTCCCTCAACGCGATGCAGAAATTCCAGACGCAGAATTGCGCCAAGGGTCCCCACTTCTCCTCCGTAGAATCCGGCGCCGGACTTTTGGCCCAGCCGTCCGGAGCTGACCAGAACGTCAACCAGGCGGGATGAAGAGAAGCGTTTGCCGTAAGCTGCGGAAAAGATATTCAGCACCTCTTTCACAACATCAACGCCCATCATGTCCAGAAGCACGAACGGCCCCATCGGCCATCCGAACTTCCTGGCGCATTCGTCAATCTTTTCCGGCTGCACAACCGTCCTTTCCAGCGACCTGATGGCCGGAGTGAGATACGCGCCCAGAAGAACATTCACCAGGAATCCCGGCCGGTCTTTGACACGGATGGCTTTCTTGGCCAGTGTCTCGGACGCGAACACTTCCAGCGACTCAAGGGTGTCCACCGAAGTTCCTTCTGCAGAAATGAGCTCAACCAGCGGCATTTTTGTCGGCGGGTTAAAGAAGTGCATCCCCGCCATCCTTCCGGGGTTCTTGATCCCTTCGGAAAGCAGGGTGATCGGGATCGAAGATGTGTTCGATACCAAAATGGCCTCGGGAAGAAGTTCTCCCAATTCAGAGAAAATTTTCTTCTTCAGTTCCGGAAATTCCGGAACTGCTTCGATAACAAGGTCGGCATCTTTCAAATCGTCGTAAGTACTTGTCGCTGAACAAAGCATCTTGAGCTGTTCGGCTCTCGGTTCGTTGATCTTTCCCTTTTCCAGCCAGCCGTCGATGCGTTGATGCAATCTTTCCTGGAACCTTGTTGCCAGATCGGCGTTCACCTCTTTGACCACAACGGGCATATCCGACCTTGCGACCAGTGCCGCAAGATCGGCGCCCATCGTGCCGCCGCCGATGACCGCGACTTTGTAGATACTTTTCATGGCTATTCCTCGCTCGGAGTGGTTTCCTGACCCTGCTTCAGCGGGTCAAGGAACTCTGTCTTCCAGTTCTTGATTACCATAGCTCCGCCTTGTCCTCCGCCGATGCACATCGAGACAACTCCATACAGCCCGGCGATGTCTTTGAGCATCGCAATAAGCTTGGTCGTGAGGATAGCTCCGGTCGCTCCGACCGGATGGCCAAGAGCGATAGCCCCGCCCCAGACATTCAGTTTATCGAGGGGAATTCCCAACTCTCTCTGGCAGCCGAGAACTTGAGCGGCAAACGCTTCGTTTATCTCGAAAAGGTCAACGTCGCCAAGACACACGTCGGCAATAGAAAGCGCTTTTGGAATGGCATAGTAGGGGCCCATGCCCATATATGACGGATTGCAGGCCTCAAAAGCATAACCAAGAATTTCCGCCTCCGGTTTGATTCCTCGCCGCAAGGCCTCTGGAAGAGTCAGGACAAGAAACGATGAGGCCCCGTCCGAGATGCTGCAGCTGTTGCCGGCATGGACAGTTCCGCCTTTCACGAAGAACACTCTTTCCGGATAGAGAGAAAGGTGCTGCCTGGTAAGGGCCTGATTGATACCCTCGTCCTGAAACACTTTCTTCCCGCCTGTTTCCAGAGGAACTATCTGGGACCTGAACTTTCCTTCACGCATTGCCCGGAATGCTTTTTGGTGGGACTGGGCTGCAAACTCATCCTGATCCTCTCTTGATATCTTGTAACGCTCGGCGATATTCTCTGCCGTTTCACCCATTTTTTCTCCGGTTATCGGGTCGGTAAGGCCTTCCCAGAGAGCGTCAATGAATTGGCTGTGTCCAAGACCATGCCCGAACCTCATATCCCTTGAGATGTATGGAATATTGGACATGCTTTCCGTTCCGCCTGCTAAAACGATATTGGCCTCTTCGGCCTTGAGCATCTGGCAAGCCGACACGACCGCCTGAAGTCCGGAACCGCAATTTCGGTTGACACTGAACGCGGGCACATGAATGCCGGATATTTCGGCAGCTTCTTCCGCAACATCTCGCCTGAGAAATTGTAACGATCGTCCTGCAACATCGGAGATATTCGGGGCGTCGGATGATTGGGCGCAATTGCCGACAATGACCTGATCCAACTTGTCTTTGGCTACCCCGCTTCTGTTAAGAGTTTCCTCAAAACATGGCACCAAAAGCTCAACCGCGGATAAACTGCTTAGATTCCCTCGTGTTCCGCCGGACTTTCCTACAGGGGTCCGGCACGAACCAGAAATAACTATTCTTTTGTTCATCTTATCCTTCCAATTGTCAAAGAAATTAACCTTAAATTAGGCACATATAAGCCGGTTGTCAAGCGAGCAAACCCTTGTCAAAAATAAGATATTATGGTAGGATTTAAGCTAATGATAGACCTCCAACAGGTCAACAACTCATTAAAGAAAAAGTTTAAAGACAGAAAACTCATTTTCGGTAGCGGTGACGCGACCGCAAAAATCGTCTTTGTCTGCGAAATGCCCGGGGACGACGAAGAACGGGAAGGCAAACCCCTTGCCGGCCTCAGGGAGAAACTCCTGAACCAGCTCCTGAAAAACCTGGGTGTGAACAAAAAGAAAGTCTACATAACCAATGTCGTAAAGTATGTTCCCCGGGGCAAAATACCGGCATCAAAAGAAATAAAATCATACGTCCCGTTCCTTAAAGAAGAACTTAAAACCATCAACCCCCAGATAGTCGTTACCCTCGGCAACATGGCCTTGAACGGCATCGGGTTAAGGCAGCCGCTGGACAATGTTCACGGGAGGACATTCAACCTCGGAAGCTATGAGTTGCTGCCCACTTTCCATCCCGAACACGCCTTGAAAAGTCCGGAAATAAAAACCCTCCTTGAGTCGGACTTCGTAAAACTCAGGAGTTTGATAGAAACGAAGAAAACATAAAAATCGCTCGAAAGAGCGATTTTTATGTTTGTCTATTTCTTTCTCGCAATTGCTTTTTTAACCGCCTCCTTTATTGAGCCGACGTCCATGCCGAAGGCCTTGATAAGTTCGTCTGAATTTCCGGATTCCCCGAAACGGTCCTGCATTCCGATATATTCCTGCGGGACGGGATAATTTTTTGATAAGACCTCGGCAACTGCCGAACCGAGACCGCCGTTTACTTGGTGCTCCTCAACGGTCACTATCGCGCCGGCCTCTTTTGCCGCATAAATTATTATTTCTTCATCAATCGGTTTTACGGTATGGGAATTTATTACCATACATTCGATACCTTCCTTCGACAATTCTTCCGCGGCAACCAAGGCGTTGTATAAAAGCATCCCGCATCCGATTATCGCACAACTGTTCCCAGAAGCCTTGCTTCTGGATTCTCCAGAAGCAAGGCTTCTGAAAATTTCTGCCTTTCCTATTTCAAATGGTGTTTCCTTTGTCGTGAACACGGGCGATTTTTCACGAGCCAATCTTATGTAGGAAGGGCTTCCGTTAAAAGCAACCGCGACCGTAGCTTTTTGGGCCTCCACGGCATCGCACGGCACAACCACCACCATCTTGGGAATAACGCGCATTAAAGCGATGTCTTCGAGCGCCTGATGAGTTGCGCCGTCGGGGCCTACGGATATTCCGGCATGAGAGCCGGCGACTTTGACCGGAACGTTGTTAAGACAGATGTTAGTCCTTATCTGCTCGTTGTTCCGGCCCGGGCTGAATGTGGCATAGGAAGAGATAAAAGGTATCTTGCCATAGTTGGCCATACCGGAAGCCACGAGGGCCATATTCTGTTCCGCTACACCCATTTCTATAAAACGTTCGGGAAATTTCTCCGCGAACCAATGGGAATGAGTGGATTCCGTCAGATCGGCGCAAAGAACGACCACTCGGGGGTCCTTTTCCCCGGCCTCAACAAGACCCTTGCCGTAGCCGACTCTTGTAGCCAGCATTTCCAGCTTGGACTTATCCAGTAAGTTATCGACTAATCTAGATTCTTTATTGATCATAAACAAATTATAAGCACTAAATCCTAAATCCTAAATAATGTCAAAATTTAAAATCCAAATATCTAAACTTTTGGGGATTTAGAATTTAGAATTTGGAATATTTGAATTTGTTTAGGATTTAGATATTAGGGTTTAAGATTTTACTAGCAGCATCTGTCGCAGTCGCCGCATTTACAGTCCATTTCGTGGCTGCACATTTTTGAATCCGTTTTGCCGCTCACCATTTTCCCGCCGCAGCAGCCGCAGTTTTTCATTCCGTATGACATTAAGCTCAAGACAACTACAACCCATGCATAGTAAAGGGATTCGAATCCCCAGACAGCAGTCGCCCTCCAGCTGGTCCAGAAAAATATTACACCCCCAACCCAAATCAAAACCATCATTACTTTTTCTGCCCAGTGATGTGGACACATACAATTTCCGTGATGCATAAAACACCTCCTCTCAGAAGCCATTAGTTATTAGCCACTAGGATTTAGAATTAAACTAATTTCTAATGGCTAAGTTCTATTGGCTATTTTTATTGATGCTCGCTTACAATTTTACCTCCTAATGTTCTAAGTTCGGATAAAAACTTCTTCGCTTCTTCCGGTTTTGGAGGAATACCATGCCATTTATAATCAAACTCTATTTCCTTTATTCCTTTCCCCGGTATCGTATGGGCAATTATAACCGTCGGCTTTTCATATATCGCTTTCGCCTCTTCAATAGCATCAACAAACTGCTCAATGTTGTGTCCGTCAACTTCCAGTACGTTCCAATTGAACGCTTCGTATTTTGCTTTTAATGACTCCAGGGGCATGACATTTTCCGTCATTCCGTCTATTTGAATGTTGTTGCGATCGATAACCGCAGTCAGGTTGTTGAGTTTATTCTTGCCTATGAACATCGCCGATTCCCATGTTGCTCCGGCATCCTGCTCCCCGTCAGACATCAGGCAATAAGTTCGAACTTTCTTTTTATCCATGCGTGAGGCATAAGCGATGCCGGCCGCTTGACCGAGTCCCGAACCCAAAGGACCCGATGTTGTTTCCACTCCCGGTAATCGCTCTCTTTCGGGGTGGCCTTGAAGTCGTGTGCCGAATTTTCGCAATGTTTTCAGTTCTTCCAACGGAAAATAACCCGACATCGCCATCATTACATATCTGATAGGCGTAATGTGTCCATTAGAAAGTATCAGTCGGTCCCTTTCTTCCCATTCAGGATTTTTCGGATCGTGGTTCAAAACATGAAAATACATAGCCGTAAAAATATCAGCCATTCCCAAAGGCCCGGCCGTGTGCCCGCTCCCCGCCACGGTCAGCATCTCAATCAAAAGCTGTCGGGCTTCATTTGCCTTTATCTCCAATTCTTGAGTTTTTTCTTCAGAAATATATTGAGACATTAATAGAAAATATAACCTGGGAAAAATAGTGCAAATAATATAAAAGTTAAAATTGCATATACAACAATACGGATAACAGAATGGGTTATTTTGTTTTGAACCATTCTTGTTAGAAAAAATAACCCAATCATAATCAAACCCAAAACAATATATCCCACTGGAGATACAAACCATCCATAAGGAAATCCCGGTATACGTAGCGCTTGAACATCAAACACACCAAAGTAAATAACAATACCTGTTAATATTCCTATAAGAATATAAACCAATTTACTCATAACTGTTCGGCCACTTTTAATACGTGCTCAACGGGAGTGTTAGTATACCCAAATTCATTATCATACCAGGAGTAAACACAGCACAAATCGCCGTCCACGACTTTGATAATCATAATAAATTTTTGTATTTTTCTAGCTCCCTTGCTAACTCCGGCACGTCTTCTGTTGCCGCTTTCCACACTTCCTTGAGATCTACCTCAATATAATCGTGAATTAGAAAATCTCTCATGCCTGTTATCTTGCGCCACGGAAGGTCGCTGGCATCCTCTTTCGTTTCTATAGAAAGGCGTTTTGCGGCTTCGCCAATTACTTCAAGCTGTCGAACAACCGCCGAAAATCGCATCGGCTCTTTTTCAAATTCTTGCAGGCTTTTGCCGGCAACGAATTCCTTGATAAGCTTAGTAGCATCCAATATATGACTAATGTAAACCAGGTCGTTGGCCTTGTCCATATAATACTTTTAAATCTTTTTTTACATTTGGAATCACGTATTTACTTAAACTACGTTCGGTAATTAAATCTACTTTTTGATCCAAAACATCTTCAAGCTCCTGAGCAAAACCAATATGGTCGAGTAAGGATATATCGCGGTCGAATCTTACAAGGATATCGATATCGCTATTTTTTGTGGCTTCCCCTCGCGCCGCCGAACCAAAGACCGCTACGTATTCAGCCCCGTGAGCTTTCAGAATCGGCGTAATTATCGAGCTAATTTGTTGTATATTTTTCTGTTGCATGCCTACATATTTTACGCTAAATACGACAGGGTTTCAATAAAACTCCCGCGCCTCATTGGCTTTCATTTCCAGTTCCTTAATTTTGTCTTCGTGGATGTAATTGCTCAAATCAGTTCTGCTACTTTCAAGACATGCTGAACTAATGTATTCGTATATCCCGCCTCATTGTCGTACCAGGCAAATACCGTAACCAGGTCGCCGTCGGTAACTTGAGTAAGGCCAAGATCAATTATCGCTCCGTAGGGTTCGCCGATAATATCCGTTGAGACAAGCTCTTCCGATGTTGTTTTCATTATCCCCCGCCATTTAAGGTCTTGCTCTGCTTTTTTGAAAATTTCATTAACTTCTTCCACTGTTGTCGGCCTGTCCACCAGCGACGTGACTGCCGATATTGAGCCGGTAATTATGGGCACCCTGAAAGCCATTCCTCCGAATTTGCCCTTCACGGCTTGGACCGCCCTCTCTACAGCAAGAGTCGCTCCGGTAAAACTTGGAGAAATATTTACCGCCGCCGCTCGGCCGCGTCTCATATCCCGCGATTTAGTCGGTCCGTCAACCAGATTCTGTGTTGCCGTATAACCGTGAGTGGAAACAAGAAATGATTTTTTGACTCCCAGTGTTTCCGACAAAACTTGTATGACCGAATGAGCGGAATTGGTAGTACAAGAACCGTTGGAAGAGATCGTGCAAGTTTTCAACGCTTCATCGTTTGCGCCAAGTAAAACCGTTCTGCCGAAACTATTGTCTTCGTCCTTGGCTGGAGCGGTTAAGACCACTCTCTTTGCTCCCTGATCGATATGGAACTTCGCCGCCTCATAACCCTCAAAAACACCGGTCGCCTCAACCGTAATATCTACGCCGAGCTCTTTCCAGGGCAACTTTGTCGTATCTTTTTCTTGCAAAAATAAAATTTTGTGACCATCAACCAGCAAATAATTTTTACCATCTTCGGCAACGAAGTCAACTTCTTTGTTAAAACGGCCGTAAGCCGAGTCATACTTCAAAAGATAAACAAGCATCTCAGGATTACCCAAGTCGTTTATCGCGACAAATTCTAACTCCGGCTTATCTAAAGCCGCTTTCAAAAACGCTCTTCCAATCCGACCGAAACCGTTAATTGCAACTTTAGACATGTTATAATTATATCATTTTTGCGACTGGAGCAAACGACCTCCTGTGTATTGCGCAGGGGCCCATCAAAACAAGCCGTGCTTTGTGGCGGACTGTCCCGTATCCTTTGTGTCTTTCAAAACCGTAGCCGGGATACTTTTTGGCGTATCGGACCATCATTTTGTCGCGGAAAACTTTCGCGATTACCGAGGCGCAGGCGATGGCAAATACCTTCCTATCCCCTTTCACGATAGGCATCTGCTCATAATCAACTCCTTTTATCTTGGTCTTGCCGTCAACTAGAACAATTGTTTTTAAATCAAAATTAGGTTTTAATTTTTTTATTGCGTCTTTCATCCCCAGCCGGGCGGCTTGATAAATATTTATCTTGTCTATCGTTTTCGGAGATACGGAAGAAATGGCATAAACAAGGTCTTCCTCTTTCAACAATTCCTCGGCAAATTTTTCTCTTTGATGAGGCAATAATAGTTTTGACTCCCTCAACCAGCGGAGTTTTTTGTGATGTTTATTATAGAAATGATTCGTCGTTGCCACGGCGCAAACGACAACCGGCCCCGCAAGGCATCCCATCCCCACCTCATCAACAGCACAAATATACCCGTAGCCAGATTTAAATAATTTTTTTTCTAAAGTTTTGCGAGGAAGTTTCATAAAAATTCCTAAATTATAAATTGTGCGTACGCTAAGATTATAATATCTCAAAATGTTTTTTAATCTCGCTTTCCCTAAATCCAATGGAGTCGGCAATTATTACATCTACATAATCATTGATATCCAAACCTTGACAAACATATCCTAATTCCTCTTCACACGGATATGGCAAAACAAAAACACTTTTTTGAAGCATAAAAAATCCCAGGTATTTTAACTTATAGCGAAAGTTGTTTCTCTTTTTATGCATCTCCTGGGGAATGTCAAAAATCACCACCCTCCATTTTCTATCCCATTTGGTGCCTCTGCGTTTATGGTATTTTATCAAAGATTTATTGAACCACATTCTTCCTTTTTTGGTAAACTTGTATTTTCCTTCAGATACTTCCCCGACAATACCGCGTTGTTTTAAATTACTTAGACCGTAATCTGCTCTTCGGCGATTGTGCCCACTAACTCTGATGCCCTTATAATAAAGTGGCTCCCAATTCCACGTTTCATGGAATTCCTTGCCGGTTTTGATAATTGCTTCAATAAATTTTGGAATAAAATCACCTTTCATTAGAAATTATACCGAATTATAATTGGTGCGTACGCTAAGATTATAATAAAGTATATTTTTGTGATCAATGTTGTTAATTTGAACCATTACGAATCATTTGCGTTCAAGGGTTTTGTGTGATAGTTTCATAATTGGTTATTTTCAAAATTGGAGTTTGAAATGGTTTGGAGCGGAATACCGTCAACATCCCCAGGAAAACCCTGTGATTTGTGTAAATCGGAAAAAGATGTAGAAAATGTAATGGTAAAAGTTAATGAGGAAGGGTGTGTAAAAAGCGTCTTTCCTTATGTTCAGTCAAATCTTTGCAAAAAATGTAAAGAAGCTGGCTGGTTCGTTCAATCAAGGAGCTGGGGTTATCGATTAACATATAGCAATCGCAATACCCTTGAGTCGAAGTGGGTCTAAGAACCATGTTCTTTAATAATATATAAAGCAACTCCTGTCGCCACGCTGACATTCAAACTCTCTTTCTTTCCATACATCGGTATGGAAATTTTTTTATCACAATATTTTAAAATTTGAGGGCTTAGTCCTTTAACCTCATTGCCGAGCACAAGTGCTAAGGGAAATTTGGGTCTATATTCAAAAATATCCACACTTTTCGGCGTTTGTTCAAGGGCTACTATCTTTATTTTCTGCTTCTTTAATTTTTTCAAAATATCCGCCGCCCTTTTACAGTATTCCCATGGCACATACATTTCAGCCCCCAAAGCCGTCTTGGATATTTTTTCGTGCGGAGGCGTCGGGGTAATGCCGCAAAGGTATATTTTTGAGACCCCGGCCGCGTCGGCAGTACGAAAAATTGAACCGACATTTTCCCGACTCCGGATATTATCCAGAATTAAGTATATTTCTTTTTTTGGCATAATTTGATATATTAAAACATATGAACAACAACTACAAATATTTAGTTTGGTCAGGAACTGCAGTTTTGGTAATTCTTGGGGTATTCCTTTTGGTCAGCACCAACAAAACATGGAACACAGCCACAACCACAAACACAGTATCATTCAGCGGCGAAGGCAAGGTAATTACCAAGCCGAATATTGCAAAGATCCAGCTTTCCATAGTCACCGATGCCTTAACGTCAAAAGCAGCTCAAGATGATAATTCAAAGAAGTCAAAAGCCGTCACCGACTATTTGAAAAAACAGGACATAGACGACAAAGACATCAAAACAACCAGCTATAATATATATCCCCAATACAAATACCCGCGATACGGCGGCCAACCGACTATCACCGGCTATCAGGTTAACCAATCAATGGAAGTTAAGGTTCGGGATTTAGACAAAGTCAGTAATATTCTTGACGGAGTCGTAGCCGCAGGAACGAACCAAGTAAACAGTTTGAGCTTTGAGATAGACGACCCGGAAGCGCTAAAGGCCGACGCAAGAAAGAAGGCCATTGCAGATGCCAAGAAAAAAGCTGAAGAGCTTGAAGACCAACTTGGCATAGATCTTGGAAAAATAGTTAACTTTTCCGAAAACACCGGCGGCTATCCAATCCCAATTTATGTGGAATTAAAGGCCGACGGCCGCGGCGGAATGGGCGGAGACAGTCCGTCAGTACCAACCGGTGAAAATGAGATAGTGGTAAATGTCTCTCTCACCTATCAGATAAAGTAATCCAATCAAAAACCGACTTCGTAAGTCGGTTTTTGATTTCCTAATCTTATATACTTAACCAGTTAATAGTGTATTTCTGTTCAAACACCACAAGAACTCCGATTTGGGCTTCGGATCAGCCACCCGCCACAACTTCGCAGATGTTGGCGGATATCGACTACATTTTGAAGATTAGAGGAAAGAGAAGAAAAACTATAAGTTAGATTTTCAATCTTTCGCCTCGCACTTCTAACCTTTTTATTTCTCACGTCCGGAAACGACTATTCATTCCACCGAAGCGGCATGAACCAGTTTTTCCGAAGCTTCAAAATAGAAAGGAGGTGATCCAAGAGCAGCTTCCGCTACCCTTGCCTTGTTACGACTTTGTCCCTGTTACCGATCCTACCGTGGCTCCACGTGTAAACATGGGTCTTCAGGTATTACCGGCTTCCTTGACATGACGGGCAGTGAGTCCAAAATTTGAGAACGTATTCACCGCAGCGTTCTGATCTGCGATTACTAGCGATTCCGGCTTCAAGGAGGCAAGTTGCAGCCTC